>JARGOI010000427.1 GCA_029212275.1 Thalassolituus sp. | reverse complement strand
ATAAAACCAAGCATGGTCGCCATGTTTGGCATGATCATACCGGCGCCTTTTGACAAGCCGGTAAAAGTAACCGTTTTGCCATCAACCTTAATTTGAGTACTGAAACCTTTGGGTAAAGTATCTGTGGTCATTATGCCACGGCCCGCTCTTGCCCAATTGTCAGCGCTGAGATTTTCTAATGCCGCAGGAATGCCGCGCTCGAACGCTGGCATATTTAATGGCTCACCGATCACGCCGGTAGAAAAAGGTAAAATTTGCTCACGCGTAACACCAGTGGCCGCTGCCAACATATCGCAGGTGGCCAATGCATTTTTAAATCCGGAAGGACCTGTGCCCGCATTAGCGTTGCCGGTATTAATTAATAAATAGCGCGGTGATGCTGCTTCTAAATGTTGACGACATAATTGTACTGGCGCGGCACAAAAGGCATTGGTGGTAAACACGCCGGCCACTTGAGTGCCTTCTGCTAACTCAAAAATCACCATATCATCGCGATTTTGTTTACGAACTGCCGCTTGGGCAATGCCTAAACGGATACCGTCGATCGCAGAAAATTGTTCAAAAACAGTAAAGTTAACAGCCATTTGATTTCATTAATCCTTAGGACAAAGCGCCATGACATTGTTTATATTTTTTACCTGAACCACATGGGCACGGGTCATTTCGACCTACTTTTTGCTGATCGCGGACAAAGGGTTGCGTGCTGGGTTCAGGTGCTTGCGCATTGGGACGCGCTGTATCTGATTCATCTTCATTGAACGATGCAGCGTCGGCATGTTGAAACTTAGCACGAGCTAATTGCGCTTCAGCCTCTTGGCGGCGGCGCTCTTCTTCCGCTTTCATTTCACTTTCGTCACGCAAACGCACATGGCTTAAAATACGAACTGTTTCACGTTCGATATTGGCCAATAACTCTTCAAACATAATGAAGGCTTCGCGCTTATATTCTTGCTTTGGATTCTTCTGTCCATAACCACGCAAGTGGATGCCTTGGCGCAAATAATCCATGGTCGCAAGATGTTCTTTCCAGAGATTATCCAATACTTGCAACATCATCTGCTTTTCAACCATGCGCATCGTTTCGCTGCCAATTTGCTCTTCTTTGGCTGCATAGGAAAGTCTCGCCGCTTCAACAATTCGCTCACGCAGTGGTTCTTCGTAAAGCTTCTTATCTTCTTCCAGCCAATTTTGAATAGGCAAGTTGATGCCATAGTCTTTTAGAAGCTGTGCTTCTAATCCTCCGATATTCCACTGCTCTGGTAAACTTTGTGGTGGAATAAATTCATTAATGGTGTGATTAACGGCATCGTCGCGCATGTTAGTGATAACGTCAGATATTTCTTCGCGCTCAAGCAATTCATTACGCTGCCCATAAATCACACGACGCTGATCGTTAGCAACATCATCGTACTCAAGTAGCTGTTTACGAATATCAAAGTTACGACCTTCGACTTTGCGCTGCGCTTTTTCAACGGCGTTGGTCACCATGCGATGCTCAATCGATTCACCATCTTTCATACCGAGCGCTTTCATCATGTTGCGCATGCGGTCAGACATAAAAATACGCATTAAATTATCTTCGAGAGATAAGAAGAAACGCGTTGAACCTTTGTCACCCTGACGGCCTGCACGACCACGCAACTGATTATCAATACGACGTGACTCGTGACGTTCTGTACCGATAATGTGCAAGCCACCGGCTTCCAAAACAGCGTCGTGGCGCTCACGCCATGCTGCCTTAACTCGTTCGATGGTGGCCGGATCTGGCGCCTCGATGTCGGCTAACTCAGATTCCCAGTTACCGCCCAACATAATATCCGTACCACGACCTGCCATGTTAGTGGCAATGGTCACTGCTCCAGGACGTCCCGCATCAGCAATGATTTGTGCTTCGCGAGCATTTTCTTTGGCGTTTAATACGTTGTGAGCAACGTTTGCTTCTTTCAACACTCCAGAAATATACTCAGACGATTCGATCGATGCCGTACCCACAAGTACCGGGCGACCCTGAGCGGTTATTTCACGAACCTCTTCAACCACAGCATCGTATTTTTCACGCTGTGTTGCATAGATTACGTCATTAGAATCGTTACGCTGGACAGGTTTGTTGGTTGGAATGACAACCACGTCAAGACCATAAATTTGATGGAATTCGAACGCTTCGGTATCTGCCGTACCCGTCATGCCGGATAATTTGCCATACAGTCGGAAGTAATTCTGAAAGGTAGTTGACGCTAGGGTTTGGCTCTCTGCCTGAATCGTTAAGCCTTCTTTGGCCTCAACGGCTTGATGCAAGCCTTCACTCCAACGACGTCCTGGCATAGTACGACCAGTGTGCTCATCGACAATCACAACTTGGCCATTTTGAACAATGTAATCGACGTTCTTTTGGAAAATAATATGCGCTTTCAGTGCCGAGTGAACATGTTGCAGCAGGTTTAAGTTGGACGCGGAATAAAGACTTTCTTCTGTTTCGAGTACACCTTCGGCAATAAGAAGTTCTTCAACGTATTCATGACCTTCTTCAGTCAGCTCGATGGAGCGTGCTTTTTCATCAACACTGAAATGGCCATCAACAACGCCCTCGCCTTCTTCATCAGG
>JARGOI010000426.1 GCA_029212275.1 Thalassolituus sp. | reverse complement strand
GAAAACCCAGCCACTGGCGCTTTGGCCATAATAATTAATCGAGTTTTCAACGATAGCGCTCCGCTATTTTTTCGGCACTGGCACCACGCCAATAATCAAATCGAAGTTGCCACATTAAAAAAATCGTTTTCCAAACACCACGTTCTTCCCAGCGTCGACCTGACGTGATTACTCTCTCATGCAGGCAAATAGGTCGCGCAATAGATCTTAGACGTTTGCTGATGTCGATGTCTTCCATTAATGGTTGCTCTGGAAACCCATCGACCTTCTCCCAAGCCTCTTTGCTGATAAATAACGTTTGATCACCGGTGGCAATGCCACTGAGGCGCGAGCGCCAATTCATCATAAATGCGATGACCTTGAGCATGGGATGTTTACCGATAATAGTGACATCGAATCGACCCCAGCTGGCACCATTTGCAATCGCATGACGAATGGCATTGATTCCATCTACTGGTAAGCGACTGTCGGCGTGTAAGAAAACATACACCGGCGCAGACAATGCACGAGCGCCTGCGTTCATTTGCACTGCTCGGCCGCGTTCAGATTCGATCACTGAGCAACCAGCCTGTTCAACAATTCTTACGCTATTATCGGTGCTGCCACCATCGACAAAAACAATCTGCGTTTGAGCATCTTTAATTTGAGATAGATGCATGAGCAATTCTGGCAATTGCTCAGCTTCATTAAGCATAGGAACAACCACAAGCAACTCGGTATTTTTATGTGATTTTTCACTTACATAATTCATCATTCATCGCTTATCATTCAGGCGCCAATCGTAATCTAAAAATTCAATGTCCATATCGCCGGATGCCAAGCTTTTTTGTTGTTCTGGATTTAGTTTTAAAGAAGAGGCATAGAGTAATAAAAACTCATTGAGGCTTTCTGTTCCCTTCCAACCCGCCGCGAAATCATCCCGATACCATTTGAAAATAGAGGAAAGGTAGACTGTCTTATTCTCGACCCGATTACGGCTTTTGTCGGCTAAAAACTGTTGGGTTTGTGATTCCAGTTGCTGTTCAAGCTTACCACCTTCATAAGCTTCGTTACGCAATGCAGGGCAACCAATGCTGGCGCAATTCACCGCAAAGTGAATGCGTGGTTCTTGGAAGCCTTTTGGATATACGCCTGAGCCTCGAATAAATGAATGCTCAATGTCATCAAGCGTGCGCTTTTCTCCCAACAAGGATACAAACGACTTACTCCAAGGGGATGAAAAAAAACTGCCTAAATCTTTAATTGATGTTACATCAGGATATTTCGTTAAAATCAATGAAACCGTTGCCGCGTTATAAGCATTTATTAAAAACGCCAGCTGCTTGTCTTTTGGCCAAGAATCAAAAGTGCTTCGAGGTACCTGAGCAAGCGCCGCCAAATAATCATTTAATTTAGATTGATCTTGTTTCATGCCAGCGTAATCTACTTGGGTGGAATGACCACTGGCATTCAAGCTGACATGATCGCTGAGTAATTGCTGCCAAGTATCGTGAGAAAACTCTTCAGCAAAGCTGCTGTGTGAAAAGATAATAATCATCGAAGCAACAAACCATGTATGAAAAAATTTTCCATGCAACATCTTCATGACGATTTCCCTCCACGCTGCCAAGTATGAAATTTTTCTACCCAAGCTAATAATTTTTCTGGTTGATTGGCGCGCTTCCATTCACCCGCCGTATATTTATTGGCTTCGGACCAAGTTGGATACACATGAATGGTGCCTAAAATTTTATTCAGGCCTAATCCATGTTTCATCGCAAAAACAAATTCTGGCAGCAACTCGCTGGCGTGTTCGCTGACAATGATGGCACCCAAAATTTTATCTTTTCCGGGCACCGTCAGTACTTTAATAAATCCTTCTGCGCCACTGTCTGCAATGGCGCGATCGAGATCATCAATGCCATAACGTGTGACTTGATATTCGATGCCTTCTTTTTTTGCGTCTTGTTCGCTGATACCAACTCGCGCCACTTCGGGATCGGTGAAGGTCGCCCAAGGGATGACCGAATAATCCGCTTTAAAGCGCCAGAATCTACCAAATAGCGCATTTACTGCGGCGTACCAAGCCTGATGAGATGCCGTGTGGGTAAACTGAAAAGGTCCTGCGACATCGCCTGCGGCAAAAATATTAGGATACAGTGTTTCTAGATATTCATTAGTGACCACAGTGCGTTTGGTTTCGATTCCTAAGGCTTCCAAACCAAAACCTTCCAGTCGTGCTTGGCGGCCGACGGCACAAATAAGATCGTCAAATTCTATAACGCTCTCTTTATCCTTATGTTTTACCACAATGACTTTTTGCGTTTTCGCTTCGTCTGCCCATTCGCATCGAATCGCTTCGTGCTCGGTCAACAGGGTGACTCCATCGCGTGACATGGCCTTAGCAACTAAGTCGGACACCTCTTCGTCTTCTTTCGCCATGATGCGTGTGCCACGCTCAATCAGGGTTACGTCCGACCCCAGTCGTGCAAACGCGTGCGCTAATTCACAGCCAATCGGTCCACCACCAAGCATTACTAAACGTTTAGGTATTTGGTCGCGCTCGGCGAAGGTTTCCCATAAGGTATCCGAGGTTAAATAACCAACATCTTCCAGCCCCGGTAACTCAGGAATAAACG
>JARGOI010000425.1 GCA_029212275.1 Thalassolituus sp. | reverse complement strand
GCACTGCTGGCGATGCCTTCCATATTATGGTGCTCAGCCAACCATAAGCGTGTAAAACCTAACTCATCGGCACTTTGAGCATAACGTCGAAGCTCTACCAAGGTAGAGCGAATATCAGAGCCAGTAGGCACTGAGGCCAACTCCAGCAAAGAAAAAGGAACACTTGCGAATAAAGACATATAACTAACCATATTGAAAATAAGAACATCGACTGCCACTGACAAAGGCGTAACTAAAAAAAGACCCTCACCAACATCTGCAGAACACAATGCAGTCAGACAGTATATCGGGTAAAATGGCACAATTAATTTTGGCACCTGGCTACCCTTCTATGACACGCAAGAAAAAAACACGTTCTCTCTCTAGAATTCACAATGTGAAAACTGGCAGCATTCAAAAACTTAAACGCGAAGCTGGCGCGGATCGGCAGACGGGTAAGAGCGTGAGCAATAAAGTAAAATCGGTTTACGAAAAATTTTTAGAAGAACATCCTGAAGCTCGCGAAAAAGCCAAGACTAAAGAGAAAAAGTCGACCTCAAGTAAAAATGAAGCACCAGCACTGGGAGCTCGCAGTAAAAAACCTAGAGATACTCCCTACGATCGCAAAAACAGCCTTAAGGCAAAAGATTCTGATGCAAAATCTTCAGACATCGAAAAAAACAAGAAAGAAGATCGGGAAGAAAACATTTTTGACCGCTTCGAACGTGGCGGCAAAGACGGCGATCTTTATTAATTTCTATTAGGCTTAGGTTGGTGTTGTGGCACATTGGTCAGCGCGTGATCTTAAACTTGAATGTTTTCCGATTGTCCCATCCCATGTCAGCTTGCCATGGGATGCTGCCGATGATTATCTACTCGAACAGATAGACTTATTGGAAGAATCAAATCCGACCGATATCCTTATTTTAAATGATCGCTACGGTGCACTGGCTTGCGCCCTACCCAGCGCGCATTCTTGGGTCGACAGTTTTTGTGGTCATCAAGCTCTGAGTCATAATCGCCAACGCAACGGTTTATCTTTTCAACCTCGTCTAACGCACGATCAGGCATTTACCTTAGAAGGTATTTCGCACATTGTCATACGTATCCCTAAAGATCACGATTTGTTGCGCGAACAGCTCAGTCAGGTGGGTCAAAATTATCCAGATGCTGAGGTTTGGTTGGCAGGCATGGCCAAACATGTCCCGGTATCTCTGCTTAATTGGTTGGAAAACAACGCTGAGCAATACCAGCAATTGCCAATCCAGCGCAAAGCGCGTTTGATTAAGCTTGCTGGTTTGAAAAAATTCATCCAACCCACAGCCATTGCTGGCTACTCCTACAATAAGCTGAAATTAAACGCTGTACCGGGAGTGTTTGGGCGCCATCAGATAGATTTGGGCGCCCGGGTGATGTTGCAATACTTACCGCAAGATCTGCAAGGCAGGGTGTGCGATTTGGGCTGTGGCAACGGCATTTTAGCCTTATCAGTCGCTCAACATTGTTTGCAGACAAACACGCTGGTTAATGTGATCGCTACCGATGACTCGGAACTCGCCGTGATTTCGGCCAAAGACAATGCGCTTCGTCATGGCTTCGATATTGATGTTCGTCATGGCCACAGTCTTTCCGAAGTGTCTGAAACTCTAGACTGGGTTTTGTGCAATCCGCCCTTCCATGATGGTCATAAGCAATTGACCAACATCGCTGATGTTATGTTTAAAGACGCCACACGGGCACTGAAGCAAGACGGTCAACTGTTGGTGGTGGCGAATCGTCATTTGCCGTATTTCCCAATGCTCAAACGACTATTCTCACGGGTCGATTTAATCTCAGACGATAAGCGCTTCAACATTTACCAATGCCAACGCTAATTCAACTATTGCCCAATTATTAATCCCTCTATTAACAATCACTCTATTGATAACGACTGTGATCAGTTAGAATGCCGCCCTTTATAGCCACTCCTTAATATGGCGGTTTGATATGACTCTTTCTCCAATAGCACGCGCCAGTTGGTGTTTTGCCGTTGCTCGCAGCTGCATGCCCCACGTCCACCTTCAGGCAGCGCAACAGCAATGGGATTTGACTGCCTTACTTAAATGTTTAAGTAAACTCGAAGCATTTTTATCTGGCGAACTGCAGTCTCAAGACAATCTAATGCGTTTTTATGGTGATTTTGTGCAGTGGCGCGATTCGCTGACTGCAGAAGATCAATTCAATGCACGTGTTTGTGAGCTTAGCTTTTCGGCTTTGTGTGCCAGCCTAGATACGCTGTCGGATGACGAATGCGATGACATTGATATGATCAAAGCCGTTGTTAATCAGTTGTATGAAGAACTGACTGAAATTGGTGGCCCGACGCCAGAACTGCGCAGCTACTGGGAAGAATTGAACGAAGAGTGGCTAGAAAGCCTAGAAGACGTATCACAGCGCCCTCTTCCTAAAGCGTCTCTTCGAGTATTAACGAATGTCGACGTGTCGCCGTTTGGCTTAGTAGAAGACTGATTCAGTTAGCGAGTTGTTTAGCTGACAGAAAAGCCAAACAACTCGCTAAACCAAGGCCAAAGCTACAAAGTAAATAGAGAAGTGTGATGCGTACCCCACAGATTGACCCCAGCAGTATCAGCAGTGATTTTGT
>JARGOI010000424.1 GCA_029212275.1 Thalassolituus sp. | reverse complement strand
TGACAGATCGAAGTATTTTCTGCCATGTCTACAGATCAATAAAATCAGCATCGATTTACCAATAACCGTTTAACAATATCTATTCAACAATATATTTATAACCAATACATTCATAAAAGTTGTAAAAATCATGAGCCGTATTCACCTATTGTCCCCTCGACTAGCCAACCAAATTGCCGCCGGTGAAGTGGTCGAGCGTCCGGCTAACATCGTGAAGGAATTGGTGGAAAATGCACTCGATGCCGGCGCACTTCATATCGACATAGAAGCCGAACAAGGCGGCGTTAAGTTATTGCGTATTCGTGATGATGGCCATGGCATTGACGAAGAGGACTTGCCTTTAGCATTAAGTCGTCACGCTACCAGTAAAATAGAAAGTTTGGATGATTTAGAAGCCGTCGGTACGCTCGGATTTCGTGGCGAGGCCTTGGCTTCTATCAGCTCGGTGACGCGCTTAACACTGACGTCGCACAGCCAAAATGCAGAGCTGGCATGGCAGGTCAGCACCGAAGGTCGCGACATGAACTCCAGTGTTAGCCCTGCAGCTCATCCCGTCGGCACCACTGTCGAAGTGCGTGATTTGTTTTTTAACACTCCCGCACGACGTAAATTTTTACGCACCGAAAAAACCGAATTTTCACACCTAGAAGAAACCGTTAAGCGCCTCGCACTGAGTCGCTATGACGTGGCCTTTAGTCTGCGTCACAATCAAAAAACGATTCATTCTTTGCGTCCCGCTGCGCGCACCATTGATCGTGAAAAGCGGGTGGCGACATTATTAAGTCCACAATTTATCGACAGTGCCGTGCACCTAGATGTAGAAGCGGCAGGTTTACAATTAGAAGGCTGGGTCGGGTTGCCAACTTTTTCGCGTTCGCAAGCCGACATGCAATACTTTTTTGTGAACGGTCGTGTGGTGCGCGATAAGTTGGTCGCCCATGCGATTAAACAAGCCTACCGTGATGTATTGTTTCACGGTCGTCATTCTGCCTTTGTGTTGTATTTGTGGCTCGATCCGCGCTTGGTCGACGTCAATGTGCATCCGACCAAACACGAAGTGCGTTTTCGAGATGGCCGTTTAGTGCACGACTTTTTGTTTCGCACGCTGCACAAAGCGTTAGCAGATATTCGCCCCGAGCACGCCTTAACTGATGCGGGTGGCCAGCATGCTCGCGACGGTGTCAGTATGCCTACGCCTGTGGCCCCTGCGATATCGGGACGAGAAGCGGGTGAGTTTCAGGCACAACCGCGGTTAGATTGGCAGGCGACGCCCAATGGCGGAATGCAAACCGTTAATGCTTCTAACGGTGCTGCTGACTATGCGCAAGCGTTTCAACCGCAAAGCTACGATAGAGATCGCCCCAGTCGACAGTCGATTGCCGAACAAATGCGCGGTTATGGCCAAATGCGCGGTTATGGAGAGATGCGGGGTTATGAAGACACAAATAAGGCATTGCCAGACACCGATTCACAAGATATGCCGCCATTGGGGTTTGCCATTGCGCAACTGCATGGTGTTTTTGTGCTGGCACAAAATGCCCACGGTTTGGTGATTGTGGACATGCACGCCGCACATGAGCGCATCACCTACGAACGTTTAAAAACTGCCCTAGATGAACAAAGCATACAGCGTCAGCCGCTGTTAGTGCCCGTTACCTTGCACGTCAGTGAGCGCGAGGCTGATACCGCCGAACAATATGGCGAAGAATTTTTAAACTTGGGTGTCGAGTTAGCTCGGGTTGGGCCAGAAAGCTTAATGATTCGACAAATTCCAGTCTTGTTGCAACAAGCTGAAGTGCCTCAGCTAATCACCGATATGCTCGGTGATTTGCTCGAACATGGCAGCTCCGATCGTATCTTGGCGCACCGTAACGAACTGCTGTCCACCATGGCCTGTCATGGTTCGGTGCGCGCCAATCGACGCTTAACCCTGCCAGAAATGAACGCCTTGCTGCGCGACATGGAAGCGACGGAACGTTCGGGGCAATGCAACCACGGCCGCCCAACTTGGACGCAGATGTCAATGAAAGAGCTGGATAAGCTCTTTATGCGAGGGCAATAGTGGCGACAAGCAGCGTTCAAACAAACCTTCCACCGGCTATTTTCTTGATGGGACCTACTGCATCGGGCAAAACCGCGTTGGCGTTGGAATTGGTTAAACACTTACCGTGCGAAATCATCAGCGTCGATTCGGCGTTAGTGTATCGCGATATGAATATCGGCACGGCTAAGCCTGACGCAGAAATGCAGGCCATTGCGCCGCATCGACTGATTGATATGGTTGATCCCGCTGACAGCTATTCGGCTGCTAATTTTCGTAGCGATGCCTTACAAGCGATGGCCGAGATTACCGCGGCCGGAAAAATTCCGCTGCTGGTGGGCGGCACCATGATGTATTTTAAATTTTTACGTGATGGTTCCGCGCAGCTCCCCGAAGCCGATGAAGAAGTTCGCGCGCAATTACTGGCAGAAGGTCTGGAGCTCGGCTGGCCAACAATGCACGCGCGGCTTATGGAGTTTGATCCTGAAGCGGCGACACGGTTAAAGCCCATGGACTCTCAGCGTATTCAGCGTGCCATCGAGGTGTATCTGGTTTCGGGTAAAACCTTGTCGCAACATTGGGCCGAACAAGAAGCCCAAGCATTGC
>JARGOI010000423.1 GCA_029212275.1 Thalassolituus sp. | reverse complement strand
ACTTGATCACTCTGCCTACTTACCACACGACTGCATTGTCTGTTGATAACCTGGCGAAAGAGTACTTCGGTGAAGCGGGCATGTTGGGTTATGTTGCTGGCGTACAGCGTAAAGAGATCCGTCAAGGCATCGCTTGCGTTAAGCACCAGAACATGGCTGGTTCAGACATGGGCGACGACCACAAAGAATACTTTGCTGGTGAAAACGCTCTGAAAGCTGGCGGCGCTAAGAACACTTCTAACCAGTTCAACAACATCTAAGCTTGTTTTAGATGAACTGATTAGTAAGTTCTTGAAAGAGGCGACCTTCGGGTCGTCTTTTTTTGTTTATCGTATAGTGATATTCAGCAAAGCAGTCTTTGCGGTCGCGACCACAAAGCCATAAAGAACCACGGGTTGCTGGCGAAAACGCACTGAAAGCTGGCGGTGCTAAGAACACTTCTAACCAGTTCAACAACATCTAAGCTTGTTTTAGATGAACTGATTAGTAAGTTCTTGAAAGAGGCGACCTTCGGGTCGTCTTTTTTTGTTTATCGTATAGTGATATTCAGCAAAGCAGTCTTTGCGGTCGCGACCACAAAGCCATAAAGAACCACGGGTTGCTGGTGAGAACGCTCTGAAAGCTGGCGGCGCTAAGGCCGAAAACTGCGTCCTGCGTTTTCGGCATTTCCGCCATCCTTGGCGGTCAACACTTCTAACCCCAGTTCATACAAGAGAAACAACATCTAAGCTTGTTTTAAATGATGCTGACACTGATGTAGTGTTTTGTGAAAGAGGCGACCTTCGGGTCGCCTTTTTTTGTGCCTGTAACATACCCGAAAGCGACGAGGCTTACTCTAAATTGACTCTAAATCACCTGCCTTACGTAAAAATGAGGTGATTATTGGTGGCGCAAATCTACCAATATGGCCGAAGTTGCTCTACTCTTTATCTATAAAAGTAGTGAGATGTTGCCAAGCTATCTTGGAATATTATTCTATTATAGGAATAAAAATAAAAACATTAATTCCTTAAAGGCACTAATACTAAAGATTTTTCATAATTTAAAGCAATATGAAACCTTCTATTTATTTTTAAAGTACTGATTTATATGGATATTTTGATTTTACAGTATGTTTAATCAATAGGGCTTCTTTTACTTGGATTATGCTTAGGTGAATTCGTCAACATTGGACATTAGGCGACAGTTGGTCGACACTCACCGAGAAAATTGAAACCTTGTATTAAGTCTTTCATAACAAGATAAGTAGATTAAACATGAGTCAATCAGAATCCCGTGGTCAGTCATCATCTGCTCTATCTCGCGCTCGTACATGGTTAGCGCAGAGCCTGACTCAAGAAAATCAGATTTCTGCCTATTTAGAGCCGCTGATTCAAATCGTTGTGCCTGGTTGGTCAACAGAAGGCACTCGCTCAAAAGTGATTCAAGTTCGTTCAGAAACGGCGGATGTTTATACCCTAGTGATTCGTCCAGGAAAAAGCTGGAGCGGTTTTAAGGCTGGCCAATATCTTGAGATCAGTGCCGAGCAAAATGGCTCGCGTCAGACACGTTTTTTTTCGGTGTCGAGTTCTCCGGCGTATTTTAAGCGTACTGGTCTGATTGAAATGAGTATTCGAGTGCAAGCAGAGGGGCGTGTGACGCCTTGGTTGCGAGAGGCCTTTGCTTCGGGTGGCATTTGTTCATTGAGTGATGCTCAGGGTGATTTCACGTTACCAGTCACCCAAAAACCTGTGCTGATGATTGCTGGTGGCAGTGGTATTACGCCGTTTCGTTCGATGATTAATGAAATGGCAGCGACGGGTGATACCCGCCAAGTGCATTTGCTATTTTATGTTCGCGATGCAGCCAATGCATTGTTCCGTGAGGAATTTGAAGCGATTGCGGCTAAGCATAGTAATATTAAAATTACATACATGAACGCGGCCGAAGTCGGTTCTTTTAGTCTTCAGCATCTTCAAGATCATTGCCCAACCTTTACAGAACATAGGGTCATGATCTGCGGTCCTACTCCAATGATTCAATTAGTTCGTGACGTCGTCAGCAATGCAGGCGTCGCTAAAGATAAGATCATGTTTGAATACTTTGGTGCCGCGCCATTAGAACTTGATCGTAGCAACGTGAACGATTCTTACGTCAGCTTCGAACGTGGAGGCGTTTTTGCCTTTTCCAATGCCGACGCACCAACCACGTTACTTGAATTGGCCGAATCTCGTGGTCTCAAGCCGCAAAGTGGCTGCCGAGTAGGGGTTTGCCATCAGTGTAAGTGCACCAAAAAAAGTGGGGTGGTATACAACACACTCACAGGTCAATATTCCGACACGGGTAAAGAAGAAATTCAGCTCTGTGTGACCGTCGCCGTCAATGACGTCGTATTGGACGTATAACGAGGATTATTATAATGACAACACATATCCCTAACGCAGAAACACTTAATGCATTTCATCAAGAATTGGATCAAATTCGTGATGAAACCATGGCCAAGGTAGGTCAGGAAGACGCGAATCACATTCGTAGAATTGTGCGAATCCAACGCTCCTTAGAGATTGCTGGACGTGCCGTCATGGTGGCTGGTTTTTACCACTGGGTATGGTGGCTCGTTGGCGTCGTTATGCTTGGTGTTGCTAAAATTTTAGACAACATGGAAATTGGTCATAA
>JARGOI010000422.1 GCA_029212275.1 Thalassolituus sp. | reverse complement strand
ATACCATCAGACGCTTAAAATCACGGCGTTGACCATCAACTTGCTCGGCCGCGTAAGTTCGACACTCTTTGCGAAATTCGCTGGCGGAGACTTTTTCACCGACCTTGCCGACTTTCGCTTCGACTTTCAATTCAATCGGCAAGCCATGGCAATCCCAACCCGGAACGTAAGGCGCATCGAAACCACTCAGGGTATGAGACTTGATGATGATGTCTTTTAGCACCTTGTTAACAGCGTGACCAATGTGAATATTGCCGTTTGCGTACGGAGGGCCGTCGTGCAAAATAAACTTATTACGGCCGGCGCGTGCCGCACGAATCTTTTGATAAAGACCGATTTCTTCCCAACGTGCGAGCATTTCGGGTTCACGTTTGGCCAAATTTCCGCGCATAGGAAAATCCGTATCGGGCAAATTGAGCGTCGATTTGTATTGGCTTTCCACTTTATCGTTCATACAAGTTCACTTTTTTAAAGACTGCAAAGGCAATCAGCTAATTATTAAATAAATCGGAATGAGTCAGCATGCGCGGCAAAATACGCTCTCGCCGCTTGCTTGTCAGCGTCGATAGCGGCGCGCAGTTCATCTAATCCCGAAAACTTTTTCTCATCACGAATTTTATGCATAAACTCGACGGTTAAATGATCGCCATACACATCGCCATCAAATCCAAATAAATGCACTTCTAACGATGGTTCAGGTTGCCCAGTGACCGTCGGTTTGACGCCCACATTCGCCACGCCTAAATATTCTTCGCCAGTCTCATGATGTCGCACCGCCACAGCAAATACGCCGGTTAACGGTAACGCATTATGTGCTCGATTGATCCGTACGTTGGCCGTCGGTGTATCCAATGTGCGTCCCAACTGGCGACCATAAATAACTCGGCCCTGCATGCGGTAACGGTGTCCCAACAAACTGGCAGCGATGGCTAAACGACCAGCGGCCAGCTCTTCACGAATACGGGTACTGCTGACTCGCTTGCCTTCAATTTCTTGCGTTGGGGTATCTTCAACAGCAAACCCATACACATCACCCGCGGCTTGCAGAGCGGCAAAATCACCACGACGATCGCAGCCGAAACGAAAGTCATCGCCCACAATCAGGTGTTTCACTTGCAACGCCTGCACTAATATCCGAGCAATAAATTCATTCGCCGTCATACTGCGCAAGCTGTTGTTAAACGGCAAGCAGAGAAGATAATCGACCCCCAGCTCTGCCAGGTCTGCGCACTTTTCGCGAAAACTGGTCAAACGCGTTGGCATATTTTCGGAGGCAAAAAATTCTTTTGGCTGAGGTTCGAAGATAATCACCAGCGACGGCTTACTATGCGTGACACCTGTCTTTTTCAGCGATTCAATAATGCGCTGATGACCAAGGTGAACGCCATCGAAGTTGCCGATGGTCGCAACGCAACCATCAAAATCAGCGGGTATATTGTGCAGGCCGCGTAGCAGTCGCATCAGGGGTGGCATCAAGGGTTCCGAGCTTCAGTAAAAGGCTGAATTATAGCCAACCTGAGCCTCAGGTAACAGAGACAAAGACGCTTAGAACGATATTCATCTAAGCGTTTGGATTAAGATGGCTGTTTACAACAAAAATAATCCATCAAAATGGATCGCCACGGATGTGTTTTAAACGCAAACCGCTAGCAATCAACACCGCAAGGTACACCACGATACCAACCGCGACAACGATACACATTTGCGATATACGTTGCGTTGCTTGCCAGTCGAGCCACATTTCAGGTGACTGCATCAACCAATAAATCACACCGCCCAACAGCGCATTAGCCACCACCAACACCACGGTGAAACGTAGCCAGCCAGCTTGCGGTTGATATGCATTCTGTTGACGCAATCCACGGTACAACATAAACACGTTGTAGAACGCAGACAAGGAGGTCGCCAACGCTAAGCCAGCATGCGCAAACGGAACCACCAAAATGAGGTTAAGCACCATGTTCACAATCATCGCCTGAATGCCGATTTTTACCGGAGTTTTGGTATCTTGGCGGGCGTAATAGCCGGGAGCAATCACCTTGATCAACATAAACGCCAACAAGCCTAATGAGTAGGCTTGCAAACTTAGAGTCATTTTTCCGACGTCGTAAGCCGTGACTTCGCCATAGTAAAAAATAGTGGACATCAGCGGCATCGCCAACAGCATCAGTGCCAAGGCTGCTGGCGTGGCGATAAAGAAGACCATTCTGATGGCCCAATCTAAGGTGCGTGAAAACGATGCTTGATCATCCAATGCATGGCGAGTCGATAATGCCGGCAAAATAACCACACCAATGGCAATCGCAAAAACGCCTAAAGGTAAGCTGCTCAAACGATCCGAGTAATACAACCAGCTGACGCTACCATCTTCTAAGAACGACGCCAGCATGGTATCCAGCAAGAGATTAATCTGGCTGACAGATACACCAAATAAGGCCGGAATCATTAATTTGCCAATACGACGAACGCCCGGATCTTTGGCATGTACCGCAGGCGGAACCAGTAATCGCAGACGCGCCAGAAATGGCAATTGAAAAACAAATTGGAACAAGCCCGCAAAAAACACGCCCCATGCCAAAGCAAACAAAGGTTCGCTAAAGTACTCAGTCGCCACTAACGCGGCAAATATCAGCACAATGTTTAAAATCACTGGCGTAAACGC
>JARGOI010000421.1 GCA_029212275.1 Thalassolituus sp. | reverse complement strand
CCTAGCATCCATTTATGGCCATCGGCCATGGCGAAGTCACATTGAATTTCGTTAACGTCAAACGGCATTGCACCAATAACTTGAATGGCATCTACGCAAAAGAGAACATTATGTTGCTTACATATGCGTCCTAATCGAACCAAGTCCACGGCGATACCACTGCCATACTGCACGGCAGATATGGCTAATAATTTAATTCCATTCGACAGCTCTCGTTCTAGCGCAGCGTTAGGATCGTCGCCTTGAAGAGAAACTTTGCGAACGATAACCCCTTGATCGGCTAAGGCTTCCCAAACGATGCGATTTGACGGAAACTCTTCATCACTTATTAACACCACGTCACCTGCTTGCCAGTCGATGCCCGCAGCCACAAAAGATAAGGCTTCGGAGGTGTTTTTTACAAACGCGATCTCATCAATATGCGCATGACACAAGGTGGCGAGCTGCTGGCGCAAGGTGTTTTTGACGTCTAACCACTGCAAGTAATGACTGGCGCCAATCTGGCTGTTTTCTTCCGCGAAACGACCCACCGCTTGCGACGCTCGGACTGGCCAAGGGGCAACGGCGGCGTGGTTAAGGTACACATGGGTCGTATTGACCGGGAATTCACGAGCGAATAGGGAATTGATCACATCCATTTCGAACCTTCCTCGTCTACTGTTAAGGCAATTCTGCTGCTAAGATAGGGCAACTATTATCGATAAATACTATCTATTAATATCATGACTCAATTAAAGTCTCTATTTAACAGACTTTTTAATGAGATCTTCAAAGTCATCAAGAGACACTTGAAGCAATTAAGAGACAATTTAAGTCACTGTTAAATCACTACACTATTAAAAGTTGCCTATACATGACCCAAACGCCAAACGTTTCGTCCTCATTTCGCCATATTCGTTCCACCAAAGTCGATTCACTAAATATCGAAATTCAGCATTATGAGCACATTCAAACCGGTGCTGTTCACTACCATTTGAATGCCGATTACGATGAAAAAGTCTTTATGGTGGCGGTGCGGACGATGCCCCATGATTCAACAGGTGTGGCGCACATATTAGAACACACGGCGTTATGTGGCAGTGAAAAATACCAAGTGCGCGATCCATTTTTTATGATGACTCGTCGTTCGCTCAACACGTTCATGAATGCCATGACTAGCAGCGACTGGACCGCATATCCATTTGCTTCGCAAAATGACAAAGATTTTAACAACTTACTCGATGTGTATTTAGATGCGGTGTTTTTTGCCCGTTTGCACGAGCTAGACTTTGCCCAAGAAGGGCATCGGGTAGAGCTTGAAGATTCTGAAAACCTAGAATCGCCTTTGGTGTATAAAGGCGTGGTATTTAACGAAATGAAAGGCGCGATGTCTTCGCCCATTTCGCAGCTGTGGCAGGGAATTAGCGGTGCGCTATTTCCAACCACTACCTATCACTACAATAGTGGTGGCGAACCAGAAAATATTCTCGACCTAAGCTATCAAGAGTTGCTCGATTTTTATCGTAGCCACTACCATCCAAGCAATGCCATTTTCATGACCTTTGGCGATTTGAATGTCGCAGAACTACAGGACAAGCTCAACGATCAAGCCCTAAGTCGTTTCGAACGTCAGCAGAAACAATGGCGTGTCGAGCCAGAACAACGCTTCCAAGAACCTGTACAAGTTGTGGCTAAATACGGTTTGGATGATGAAGATCTGAGTGCAAAAACGCATCACGTCGTTGGCTGGTTGTTGGGGGATTCGGTCGATTTAGATGCGCAACTCGAAGCTCATCTGGTGTCACAAGTTTTGCTGGATAACAGCGCTTCGCCATTACGCAAAGCGCTGGAACAAAGCGATTTAGGGCAAACGGCGTCACCTTTGTGTGGACTGGAAGATTCCAATCGCGAAATGAGCTTTATCTGCGGCGTTGATGGTAGTGAACCGGAGCACGCCGAAGCCGTTGAGGCAATGATCTTAGAATGCTTAAAAGATGTGGCGAATAATGGTGTAGCACAAGACCTGATTGATGCGGCGATCCACCAGTTGGAACTGCATCAGCGTGAAATTGGTGGTGATTCTTACCCGTATGGCTTGCAGTTAATACTGAACTCATTGGCGGCAGCCACGCATTATGGTGATCCAACAGACTTACTTAACCTTGATCCTGCACTAGAGCGTTTGCGTGCACGTGCGGCGCAACCGGATTTTATGCAAGAAGCCGTCACTCGTTTATTGCTTAACAATCCACATCGCGTGCGTTATTCATTGGTACCCGATGCCAAGCTTAATGGAATGAAAGCCGAGGCAGAAAAAACTCGCCTAGCTAAACTCAAAGCAACACTTAGCCATGACGACTTAGTGGCACTGCAAACTAAAACCAAAACATTGGAAGAGCGCCAAGCCGCAGAAGACGATCCCGGTCTTCTGCCTTGTGTCACGTTGAGCGACGTTCGCCCGCAAATGGCTTATATGGCGCCGACACGCACCCATACTGAAGGCATGCACACCTCAGAATACGTGGTAGGTACCAACGGCATCGTCTATCAACAACAGTTTTTAAACCTGCCAGCGCTTTCTGCTGAGCATCTGACTTGGCTGCCGTTTTTCACTCAGGCATGGACCGAAGTGGGTGCCGGTGGACACGATTATCTTACCCAGCAGCAACGTCAAACCGCTGTT
>JARGOI010000420.1 GCA_029212275.1 Thalassolituus sp. | reverse complement strand
TTATAATGCACACACTTAAATTTTACGGAGTTCCCCAATGCAGCATATTGTCATCGTCGGTGGTGGTGCAGGTGGTTTAGAACTGGCAACTCAACTTGGGCACAAACTTGGACGCAAACAAAAAGCGCTCATCACCCTGATTGACGCCACCACTACTCATTTATGGAAACCACTTTTACATGAAGTGGCTACTGGCGCCCTAGATTCTGGAATCGACGAGTTAGATTACCGCGGGCACGGACGCAAACACGGCTTTGAATTTCAACTTGGTCGCATGTCAGGATTAAATTGTGATGATAAAGAAGTAATTCTCGATGCAATGCTCGACGAAGATGGCTACGATCTTCTTCCCGAACGCAGAATTCAATATGACACACTGGTTTTAGCAATTGGTAGCGTTACCAATGACTTTGGTACACCCGGAGCTTCGGAGCACTGCACCTTTCTCGACAGTCGCGAACAAGCGGAACGTTTCCATAGAATTCTTCTTAACGAGTTTCTTCGTAGCAGCAATCGTAAAGAACCTAGACCTCTGGAGGTAGCCATCGTAGGCGCCGGGGCTACTGGCGTTGAATTGTCAGCCGAGCTTTACAATACCGCCGAAGTCATGAGTAATTTTGGTTTGAAAAACGTATCAACAGATCAACTCAAAGTGACATTGATTGAGGCTGGCGAACGTATTTTACCCGCACTACCGCCCCGTTTATCCAGCGCAGCAACTCGAGAGTTAGAAATTCTAGGGGTTCAGGTCAGTACTAGAACCATGATTACTGAGGTCACTGATGAAGGTTTTATCACCAAGGATGGAACACTCATTCCAGCGGTACTAAAAGTATGGGCCGCGGGTGTAAAAGCGCCGGAGTTTATGCGAACCCTTGGGCTTGAAACCAATCGTGCCAATCAATTAATCGTTAATTCAAGTTTGCAAACCAGCAATGAAAGTATCTTTGCATTAGGCGATTGTTGCAGTGTTTTACAAGAGAATGGCAAAGCCGTTCCTCCCCGCGCCCAAGCGGCACATCAGCAAGCTAATCATTTAATCAAAGCGTTATATGCGCACCATGTTGGCAAAGCAATGCCTGCGTTTGTCTATCGAGACAAAGGCTCACTCGTGTCTTTGAGTCATTACAGCACGGTTGGCAGCTTAATGGGGAACCTGAGTAAGGGTTCAATGATGATTGAAGGTAGGCTTGCTCGGATTGTCTATGTTTCGTTATACCGATTACATCAAGTTGCGCTTCATGGTTACTGGCACACGATATTGTTGTCCTTGGTAGGACATATCAATAAAGTTATTCGTCCTCGACTAAAACTTCATTAATTTTCTTGTTATGAGCTCGGCGGTAATCGCCGGGTTTAGCGCCGGTCCAACGCCGAAAGGCTTTATAGAATGCGCTTGGCTCGCTAAAACATAGTCGGTAGGCAATTTCATACAAGGGAATGTTAGGTTTATGGATGAGTTCGATAGCCCGTTCGTATCGAATTTCATCTAATAGCTGACGATAGGTCGTGCCTAATGCTCGCAATCGTCTTTGCAAATTACGGACATTGATCTCTAACAGTCGGGCACTGTTTTCTTGCGAAATATCTCGCTCATTTAAACATTGCACAATAATATTTCTTAATTCTTGATACAGCGCTTCGTATTCACGGAAACGTTTATCAAGACGAACTAATTCAGCACATCCAGCTTTGTAGGTATCGACGTCATAGTTTGGCGAAATCTGCTCCCACAATGCTTCAGACATTCGAACTTCGAAGCGCTCAGACTCGACAACGCGAATACCTAAGTAATCTGACAATATGTCGACTGAGCTGACAAAATCCGTTGGTATAAGCATACGAAAATCTTCGCGATCCGAGGTAATCCCTAATACGTCACGAGTTAAAATTGCTACAGGCGTCGCTGCAGCGCATATTTGAAAAGGGGTTATACCTTTGTCCGCTAGCGGCTCAATAATGATCGCTACTTCTTTGTCGAGAGTGCAATTCTCGATCGAATAACTCACGCTTGTAGTCGCCAAATAAAAATAAGGGATGATGGTTTCAAAAGCCAAACGAATATTTTTAGACGTTTTGACTAATCTCTGCCAAGGCATATCTAGACTGGCTATACGAGCACCTATACGACACGACCACAGTTCATCATCAAATTGGCGATCAAGCCAGTGGTATGCACTCGCAACTCGTTTGCTAGGCACCCATTGAGGAATAGTCGCATTCGGATTAACACCAAACTTTTCCCACAACTCCTCAATGTGCAATCCATTATCCGCTGCGTGCTCTATTGCTTGTTTAACAAATAGACTATCGACCTGAGCCCTAACACCCATATTCCATTCCGATGTTACTGATACCCATCCTGCGATTAAGTTAACAATCGTTTGTCAGGAAATTAGATCTGATGATCTCACGCACCCCAAAAGAGTCAATGTACTGAGGCGACACTGACTGTTTAGTCAGGTATTAATGAGAGTTTTGTCTTATTTTGCTAGCTCAGGGAGTAAGGTCTGCGAGACCTTGCTGATGATTTCGGAAGAAAACCCACGATACGTAAGAAAACGGTAAAGCCGTGCTTGTTGAGCGTATTGATCGCCTTTGATATGTCTGAGTTTTTTTTCTGCCGCTTCCAATGCCTGCGAATACCAATCAATCTCAGCCTCTTCTAT
>JARGOI010000419.1 GCA_029212275.1 Thalassolituus sp. | reverse complement strand
CACCAAAACGTAAAGGCGCAAGTAACACCCTTGCGTTAGCTAATGTTTGTTGGGCGTCGTCGATCCAACCTTTAATCAAAAAGCCATCTTTAGGCTGGTGCAATTGTGTTGCTTTTGGCGGTGGATAGGCGCCACAAATATGCAATTCGACGCCGTTGATTCCCTGTTTTTGTAACTGCTGTCGAATGTCAGGCCACAACCGTTTCAACTCAAGTACGGAATCCCAATTCGGCGCGTGACGAAAATTACCAATTGCCAGAAAATGCTGACGTTGTTCGAATGTGGGTAATGATGCACGCAATGCAGGCGTTTCGGTTTCTATTGCAGGCGTCTCGGTCTCTATTGCGGGCGTCTTATCAGACACCATAAACGGCACATAGCATAGATGACTGGCGGGAATGGGAAAGTGTTCGCCCAGCCAGGTCATTTCAGCTTCCGAAATAACAAAGGTGACATCGCAACGCAAAATAGAGGCAATTTCACGAAAAGTCTGCTCGTTGAACCAATCCTCTGGTTGCAGCTCACGTCCTTGCTTCACTGCATGGTGACGCGCATGACGCAAACTGTGGACATCTTCCATGTCCAATATTCGCAGCGCATCAGGACATGTTTGCTCTGCTCGCCAGCCAAACTGCTCTTCCATCATAAAACGGTCGAACATCACCCACTGCGGATCAACGCTGGCAAGCCAATCGTCAAAGCTGCTGCAATTTAAAGCGATGTGCTGCAACTCAACTTGGATCGACGACAGATCCAAAGCATGCTCGCTAAGCTCCGCCGGACAGGCAAAAATAATGCGTTCGACATGCTTGGTAAACAATTCGATTAATTGCAGCATGCGGCTGCCAGCTGCCGAGGATTTGGGTTCGGGCCACACGTAGCCAATAATTACTAATGTTTTCATGGCGCCAGTATACGTTAGAATCCACTACCCAGAATACAACGACCGCCTATCATGCTGCTGACTGCCAAAATTCTAACCACGTTTTTTACCGTGATATTACTGACCTCGGTAGCACGTCGCTTTGGTCCCAGCGTGGCCGGCATACTGGCCGGTTTTCCGCTAGGCAGCGCCATTACTCTGTACTTTATTGGGGTCGAACAAGGCACCGAGTTTGCCGCGTTAGCCTCCTTGCACACCTTGAGTGGTTTATTGGGATGCTTGGTGTTAGCGGCGACCTATTGGTGGAGCAGCAAGCAATTCTCAACCAATAAGAGTCCTTGGCGCTCAGTGTGTATATCGATAGTGATATCACTCTCTGCGTTTGGGCTTTTTGCCGCTCTGTTGCAGTGGTTGCCCAGCCATCGTGGACTAAATTTATTCCTCATTATTGCTGGCATTGTTATCACGCAACGTCTGTTCAAACACATCGTTAACAGCCCGATCATTGAACAGCCGCATAATTTTTGGCAACGGCCATGGGTCGCGCTTATTTTTAGAGCCGTAGCCGCGACCATCAGCGTGATCAGTATCACTGCCCTAGCACATTACCTTAATCCAAGTCAGGCCGGGGTTGCCGCGGCATTTCCAGTCAGTTTTTTGCCAACGCTGGTTGTCCTGCATTTGAGTTATGGCCCTGGTGTGGTGGCGTCGACCGTGCGCCAATATCCGGCTGGATTAGGGGCGATGGTGGTCTATGTTCTAGCGGTCAGTTATTGCTATCAACCGCTAGGAATACAGCTTGGAACACTGGTTAGCTTAAGTGCATCGGTGGGGTATTTGCTGGTGTACTGGTTGATTAAGAGAAAGCTTGATGCCAAAAAAGCACAATCCCAGTCTTGCTGATATAATGGCGCCTATTCGGCAAGTTCGATCAACAAATTTGACTAACAATTTCGACCAATGAATTAGACAAGTGCAGCGCTAAACGAGCGCCTGATCAAACATGCAACAGCAAACAAGCAACAGACAGATAGGTAACCCATGAGCGATAACACAACGCCAGACACTTTAGTCCCAAGCTTTTTAAAAGACGCCCTCACTCTACTCAGTGCCGATGGCTTTGCCTGTGGTGAGCAGTGGTATCACGGCACCTCGTCTGGTTTGGTCGAGTCTATTTTGGCTAACGGCTTAAAGGGCGGTGGTGATACCGAGCTGAGCGAACGTACTCAAAGCACATTAGGCACTATCGGCAACCGTCAATTCGAATCCAACGATCCCGTGTTTTTAACACAAAGCAAAGAACTGGCTTTGTATTGGGCTATCAGCAAAATGCATACCCGCAATTTGTACTTTCAAAAGAATGAGGCACCCGTAGTGTTGGCCGTTGAGATTGATAATGCCTCAATCAAATCCGATGTGGGCGCGACGGCTATTTTATTAGAACCCTCAAACGACTATATCCTAACGATAAAATCGCTTTACGAAGAAAAAGGCTTAACCTGGGAAGACGTCAATCCTTTACAGGTAGATCGTCAGTTTTTCTTGAATAAGTTGGCAATGGCATACTGCAACAAAGACATTCCGGCAGCTCAAGTCAGCGTTGTGCAAGCCTAATAATGTTGTGTTCAGCCTGAGCCTTGCGTTCAGATGAAACCTTGTTTGCAAATGATTAGGACAGTGTGAATGCAGCGCATTTATTTGGCCGGCCCCGAAGTATTTTTACCCGACGCGACATTGGTTGGCGAGCAGAAAAAACAGCTCTGTCGCCAATACGGCTTCGAAGGATTATT
>JARGOI010000418.1 GCA_029212275.1 Thalassolituus sp. | reverse complement strand
CCATGCATGACAACCATGTGCAAATGGAATGGGAAGGTAAAACCTATGACATGCCGCACTTTTTCTTTCCTTTTACCGATCCCCAAGAAACCGGTGACCAGATCAGAGGTTTTGGCTACACCAAAGATGGCTCGGTAGGTGAAGTGGGTACTTTTTTGCAGAACGGCGCCTTTATTGATTATGGCCCAGTCACACTTAATCTGGTCAACCCCGGTGGCTTCCAACCTTATGTCGAACCGGGAACTTGGCCTGCGGATTTGGCAGCCTATAATCAAGCAGGTTTTCTCAGATACGCTTATTTAGCGGTTACTAATGATGAGTATTTTAGCGAAAGAAATCCCGAAACAGGTGAGCCAGTCGGGCGCGAAGAACTCAGAAGCGTTGAAGATTTTGTGATGGTGTTCCCTAATAACATGGCCCCCATCATGGGGCAGCAAATTACTCTGACTGCTAACTCACCGAACAGTGAACGAAAACGCTTATCAACAATGGAGGAGCGTGCTGGCGTTTTGGAACCGCGCAAGGAATGCGATTTGGTTGCACGCGCCAATGCACTAGGCTTATTGTTCGATCCAACAAGTAGCGAATACATCGCCAGCGACCTTAACCGCTTCAGCCGCAGCGCATTACTTGCCCTAGCTCCACAAGTAACTTTCACTTGCGTCCCCCCCGGTGACGGCTTGCGTGTTGCACTCGATCGAGATTTAGATGGTTATTTTGATGCCGCTGAAATAGCTGCCAATACCGACCCTGCAAACGCCGATAGTTATCCTCAACCGAAAAGCTGGTGGATACGTTTATGGCAGAGGTTTGGAGCATAAATTTAAATTAGATCGATATATTTAATAAAAGCCTCTGGTTAAACTTTAGATATAAAACCCCTGCATAGTCGCTATGCAGGGGTTTTTTACTGTCACGAGCGTTTGTTTTTGTTTTTGCTTGTTAGCGACCATCGCAATCGCTGTTGGTCAGAACCCTTGTCTGGTTTATGATGGGCGGCTAAAAATTATTCTTTTATATCGATGTAATTTCAAAGAGAAGAGCGATAAGGTCATGGCGATCAGCCGCAAATATATATGGACGACCGTGGCAGTGGTGTTACTGCTCATTCTGCAATATCGCCTCTGGTTCGATGATAGCGGCGTGGCCGCAACTCACGCCTTGAAAGAACAAACCGAATCGCTACAACAAACCAATACCGAGCAAGCAGCAATCAATCAGTTGTTAATGAACGATGTGATGGATTTACGCCACGGCCAAAACTTATTAGAAGAAACGGCGCGCGAAGATTTAGGCCTAATAAAAGAAGGTGAGACCTTTATTTTGTTTTCCGAACCGGACTCATTTTCTGGCTCACATGTGGATTCTAAATTATTGCCTAAACCGAGCAGTGCAAATGACTGAACGCTTTTGGCCCTTACTGCCTGCCGCCGGTGTTGGCGCTCGAATGCTCGCTGATCGGCCCAAACAATATCTAGCCTTACATGATCGTTATCTACTCGATCACACTTTGACGGCAATCCTTACCTATCCTCGCTTTCAACACGCCGTGGTGGTGCTGTCTGATAATGACCCTTATTGGCATGCGACTGAGTATGCACAAGACGAGCGTATTATTCGCGCCAGTGGTGGGCCTGAGCGCTGTCATTCTGTGCTGAATGGATTGGCGGCATTAATTGGCATTGCGGATGATGACGACTGGGTGGTTGTGCACGATATTGCTCGACCTTGTTTGCGTCATAGTGACATTGACGCACTGCTGAGTTCTTTAGGAGAGCACGGAGCGATTTTAGCGTCGCCAACTCGTGATACGATGAAACGCGGTATCAAGCAGGCCGATGGTTCGGTTGTGATTGAGAATACGGTCGATCGCGAGCAACTTTGGCATGCGCTGACGCCGCAAGTCTTTCGTTTCAGTGCATTGAAGTTGGCTCTCAGTGAGTGTCTTAAAAACAAACAACTTATTACCGACGAAGCTTCTGCAATGGAGACCATAGGTATCCAGCCGCGCTTGGTCGAAGGCCGAGCAGACAACATTAAAGTCACGCGTCCAGAAGACTTGGCGCTGGCAGAATTATTTTTACCTCAGGAATAAACGGTTTATGCGTATTGGTCACGGTTTTGATGTACACGCCTTTGACGATGGCGACTTTATTACGCTGGGCGGTTTACGTATTCCTCATAGCCACGGCTTAAAAGCGCATTCTGATGGCGACGTGGCGTTGCATGCCTTGGCCGATGCTTTGTTAGGTGCCGCGGCTTTAGGAGACATCGGTCAGCATTTTCCTGATACCGACCAGCAGTGGGCCGGGTCAGATAGCCGCATGTTGTTGCGTCATGTGGTGGGGTTGGTTGCCGATAAAGGCTATCGTGTTGGCAATGTAGATATCACTATTATTGCTCAAGCCCCGAAAATGGCCCCGCACATCAATGACATGTGCGCCAACATCGCGGCTGATTTACAAGTGCGCAGAGACGATGTGAATGTAAAAGCCACCACCACCGAAAAACTCGGTTATGTGGGGCGTAAAGAAGGCATTGCCGTGCACGCGGTGGCGTTATTAGTGTCGGTAGATATATCTTGATGAACCACTATTCTGAATTACCTATTTGGCCTCGCGCCTATGCCGATACTAACGCCAACGGTATGCTAAAAACTCACAATGAAGACTTTGTGGTGA
>JARGOI010000417.1:1624-2692 GCA_029212275.1 Thalassolituus sp. | reverse complement strand
TGTTCACGCAGTTGACTATAAATAGGTAAAAGTAAAAAACGCAATGTAATGTCGATTGGAAAGTGTCGTGTCACATCGTTAAGGACACTGGCAATTGCCGCATCGTCAAAATTTTTTATGGCCATGTTGAGTTGTGCCAAATACTGGTGCCATTGTGAAGGTTGTTCGGTAGTGACTGTTGATATGGCAGAAGGGTGTTCGGCATTTTCCAATATCAATTTTGCCTGAGAAATTGGAATGCCACGTTCCAGAAGACTGACGACTTGCTTAATCAGTAGAATATCGTTTTCGGTGTATAGACGATGGCCTTTTTCCGTACGTTTTGGTGTAATCAAGCCATAGCGACGTTCCCAGGCTCGCAGAGTGATGGCATTTACCCCAGTTTCATTCGATACAATACGAATAGGGTAGTAAGCGGCTTGCGGCTTAGTGGAGGGCTGCGACATTGGTTATATTTTCCCGTGATGAATCTGTCTATATTCTGGTGATATTTACTATGAACGTAAAAATAACAGTAAAAAGCTAGACCTGCTAGCATCCATACTTTAAATTCCTGTTTTAAGAAAAGATCCTTCTGAGCCCAAAAATACGGAGAAATTGAATGGTCAATGGCTTGTACGATGAGCAAGGTCCAATAAGCTTAGCACTGTTAAAAAAAGCGGTTGACGCCTCTAATGACGGTATCGTTATTGCTGAGCAAGAAGGCGATGATAATATATTGATCTATGTCAATAAGGCATTCGAGAGGCTGACAGGCTATCAAGCAGATGAAATTCTCTATCAAGATTGTCGTTTTTTACAAACCGGCGATCGTGATCAAGCAGGATTAGATACGATTCGAGAAGCCATTAAAGAAGGCACCAGCAGCCGCGTCGTGTTGCGCAACTATCATAAAGACGGGTCTATGTTTTGGAATGAACTGAGTATTTCACCGGTTTATGATGAGCAGAATAATCTGACTTACTATATTGGTATTCAGAAAGACGTCACACTGCAAGTGGACGCTGAAGATCGTGCCAAAGCCGCCGAGAAAGAGTTAGCCGAACTGAAAGCGACGCTAAACGCCTA
>JARGOI010000417.1:0-1524 GCA_029212275.1 Thalassolituus sp. | reverse complement strand
ATGTCAGTTGCTGAGACTTAAAATCGGCACACAAAGTAAAATTTTAGTAATATTGCGCTTTGTTAATGAACTAAAAGATTCGAGACACTGAATGACAAAGCGCTATTGCACCTTATTTATCATCATCTTAATTTCCTATTCAGCCATTTATGCTGAAGTGCAGGCTGAAGAATACGATGCTGTTTTGATGGATGAAGATACCCTCGATAGTCGACCTCTCTTCGAAAGCCAAGATGTACCAGAGGTATTAACGGCAACGCGACTGCGTCAGCCTAGGGTAGAAGTACCAGGTAGTATGACCATCATTACTGCAGAGCAAATCGCGGCATGGGGTGTTAGAACCATTCCAGAGTTGATGCGTTTTGTACCGGGCATGTTTGTTAAGCATGGCGCTAATGACACCGTGGCTTATCACGCCTCTTCTCCTAACTTTATGCGTCGTTTTCAGGTACTGGTGGATGGTCGTTCTGTTTATCGAGTGATTCTTTCGTCAATTACTTGGGAAGAAATCCCTGTTGCGGTAGAAGACATCCAGCGTATTGAAGTTTTTCGTGGTCCAAACTCTGCCACCTATGGCGCGAATGCGTTTATGGCGGTGGTGAACATCATTACTTTTAATCCATCCGACACCTTGGGAACCCAAGCCAGTGTGCGCACGGGGTCGCAAATGACCCGAGATTATCGAGTAAGTCATTCGGCTATGTCGGGGACAGCGTCTTATCGTATTTCATTAAACCAACAAGGGGATGATGGATTTGATGGTGTTGATGCAGAGCATGATGAACTTAGCGACAGTAAGAAAACGCGATTTGTTAACGGTTCTTACGCGGATGTAATTTTCAATGATGTACAGTTATCTGTTGATGCGAGTTATTTAACAAGTTCAGGGGAGCTTCCAATAGATGACACCCAGATAGATCCTACTATTGAGCATGTAAATGCTTACTCTTTGATGACGCAGATCAATGCGGATTTAAGTAAACAGCATAAATTAGAAGCTCAAGCGTATGTGCAAACACATGAGCGCCTAGCTGACGGCTATGGTTGTTTGCCAACGGCGTCAATTGATCCAACCTTGTATGCTTTATATGAGCGCAATCCTTTATGGGCCAGTGTCATTGGTGAGGGCATTACCGGTGTTTATGCAAATGAAGCCGTTGATTCCCCAACCTATCAGCAAGCAGACGCTTTGGTTCGAGGTATTAGTGCAGGTGTGGTAACGCCTGAGCTGGTTGAGGCTCAGCTGGAATCAGCTTACGATTATGACTTCGTCATTGAACAGCAAGATCTAGCCGATGCTGCGCAAGTGTTTTCTCGCGCCTTTAATGGGTCTGATTTTAATAATTTAGGCCAAGTATTATGTGGGACAGGAGATTATGATTTCTCCGAACAGAGGGTGGATGTTGAAATGGAATTTACCTCACAGTGGTTGGATAACCTGCGCACTGCCGCCGGATTAGGTTATCGAAGAGACACCGTTAAGTCCGACGTCTATTTTGGCGGTACTCGGATTAATAATAATTA
>JARGOI010000416.1 GCA_029212275.1 Thalassolituus sp. | reverse complement strand
CCAGTAAATCAATCACCAGTAAATCAATCACCAGTAAATCAATCACCAGTAATCAATCACCAATAAATAAAGTCGCGCTCGGTATCCTCAGAGATTACCTTGTCGCCGGAAATAAGATGCGATTCTAATAACTGCGTAATCTCTTTCACTCGAGCCTGTTTTTCCTCTTCACTGTAGGGCTCAGCGGCGCTGTGACCCCATACAGGTGCAGGCCAAGCAGTATCGGTCTCGAAACGAGCCACATGATGAACATGCAACTGTGGAACGACATTACCCAAAGCAGCCACATTCATTGAATCGGCATTGAAATAATCGGCCATTTTTTCAGCCAACCAGACTGACTCAGACATCATTTGTTGGCGATCTTTCAAAGCCAAATGATAATACTCAAATACATTAGATTGGGCAGGCACTAGAATCACCCAAGGATAGCGGCGGTCGTTCATCAGTAATACTTGGCACAACGGAAAACGGCCAATGAAGACAGTATCACCTTGAAGACGCTCATCAAGAACAAACATATCAAACTCCAATCGATTTTTTAGTTAACATAGAAGCAATTGTTAAAACACTCTGCCATTAAACAATCAGGCGCTGAATATTGCTACATGCGACTTGTTTCAAATTCTTTGGTTAAAGCAAAATACTGATGCAAAAAATTTCTTTCATTACACGATTACAAGACATTCCAGCTGACAAATGGGACAGCCTAGTCGGGGAGAAATATCCCTTTACGCGCCGTGCTTTTTTATCCAGCTTAGAAGAATCAGGTTGTGTCGGTGGTAACAGCGGCTGGATGCCTAACTTTATTACCGTAGATTGGGAAACTGATCAAGCTACGGTCATTCCAGCCTATATAAAAAACCACAGCTACGGTGAGTATGTATTTGATTGGAGTTGGGCAGATGCCTATCAACGCTATGGCCTAGCGTATTATCCTAAGTTATTAGTTGGCATTCCATTCACACCCGTCACAGGCCCTCGGGTGTTAGGGCACACACCAGATAACATCGTCGACGTGCTAGCGAAAGTCTGCGATGAGCAACAACTGAGTGGCTGGCATTTAAATTTTCCCAATGCCGACACCTTAACAAAAGTCATTTCAACCTCTAACGACCAAGTTCACACCAGACAAGCGTGTCAATTTCACTGGTTTAATCGCGACTACCTCTCGTTTGATCATTATTTAACCCATTTTTTAAGTCGCAAACGAAAAAATGTATTAAAAGAGCGTAAAAGTATTGCTCAACAAGACATCGATATTACCCGTCTGACGGGTCCTGAGATCAGTGAATTGGATATCACGGTGTTTTATCAATGCTATCTAAATACTTATCAAAAACGTCATTCATCTCCCTATCTTAATCTCGAATTTTTCCAAATGTTACGACAACGTATGTCTGAGCAAATATTACTCGTTCTGGCAAAAAAAGATGGTAATACGGTTGCCTGTGCTTTGTATTTCTTTGATGACAAACATCTTTATGGACGTTACTGGGGGTGTCTAGAAGAAGTGCAAAATTTACATTTTGAAGTCTGCTATTACCAAGGGATTGAATTTTGTATCGAACAAGGTTTGCAGCACTTTGATCCAGGTACGCAAGGCGAGCACAAGATAAGTCGCGGTTTTGAGCCAACACTTACGCACAGCATACACTGGTTAGCTCAGCCCGAATTTCACCAAGCGGTCGGCGATTTTGTCGAACAAGAAAAGCTTCACATTGCGGCGTATCAAAAGGATGCAAAACAGTTATTGCCGTTTCATCGCGATACAGATAAGTAATGCTTGCAGCTGGTCTTTACGGCTTTCGAATGCTATAAACGCCCCATCTTATTCAGTCTAAATAGGACGACAAATGCTGTTACGTGCTTACCGAGTTCAGAATCATTTGGTCTATGCCAACCGTGGCACAGAAGCTAAAATTCTGGCTGCACCGAAAATTCGCCCGGCTGAAGAGTGGCGTGAAGACGTGGCGGCGTGGGTGGCATTGCGAGCAGAACGCGCTCCCGAACTGGATAAGGATGTCGACGCTACCGCCACAGAAGCCTATATCGCTGCTAAATAACACATATTACATAGCTGCTAATCTCTGGTTAACTTAACACAACCGCAGCAGTGTATCTTCGACGTCCGTACTGAATCATGGCAGCTAATTGTTCAAGACCAACCGGTACATAGATGTTATCGGTATCCACTTGCGTTTGATCTTCATCGACATCGGGATCATTGATATAAGCAAAGTCATCGTCCATGGCCACTAACCACACCCAATGTGGTGCTTTGTTGCGATTCAATCGATAGGTACTGATCAACAACAAAATCCGTTTCCCTTCAGCCAAAGCCTCTCTCAACATGGCAAGCTGCAATGGCATAACCAGCGTGTCGATGCCCTGCTCATCGCAACGCTGCTGAAACGTATTACTTACCAACGCCAAGACTTCGCGTTTATGCGCATTCCGTACCCCTTCTAAAAACGGCACCGCTCGGTCAGATAACCATAACTGCACGCTACATTGTCGATTTAATGCAGCAAGCGCGAGTCCTTGTGGCGAACACCCGCCATGACCCGTCGTTAAGTAGATAGTGGTGGCTTCTCGCCAAATATCTAATTCGTCAATTTGCAGCATAGATCGTTCTGGCTGCAAACTTTTCAATGCCATCAATAATGCAGAAGGACCACAGGTAAAAGGCGTCGTTTGCGCATAAAAAG
>JARGOI010000415.1 GCA_029212275.1 Thalassolituus sp. | reverse complement strand
CCTTTCAACTGGCCAATTTCTAATGCCACTCGGTCCAGCACTTTAGGATCAATCCCAAAGTCCAACTCCCCCATCAATGCCTCACCGCTCAATTTGAGAAGGATACGTTTGTATTTCGAGCTTTTTTGTTCGGCCATGGGGAAAGTCTCCGTTTTGATGTAAATAATCGTATAGGGGCGGTCTTCTGTCCGTGTGACGCTCAGTTTGATACTTAATGATTAAACCTAACAGCAGCACACTTAAATCATTTTATAAGGTCTTTCTTCAAAATCTCTGTTTTCAAAAGTGGCTTATTATGGCGTAAATAGAGGCAACCACAACTAAAACAGGCCTGATAAATACAATTATGCCGGGCAAGCCCGGCATAATTTGGGTATGCGCACAGTGTGTTCAACCCTTGCTGAGCTTTACGCGCCCAAAAAACTATAAAGTCTCTCGCACGCATTGAAGCTCTGTGATGCTTAGCCTTTCAGCTGAGCAGCCACTTCGGCAGCGAAGTCGGTTTTTTCAACTTCAATACCTTCACCAACTTCCATACGCAAAAAGCCCACCACTTCGGCACCAGCGGCTTTAGCCAACTGAGCAATTGTTTGCTCTGGGTTTTTTACGAAAGGTTGATCCAACAAGCTGTTTTCTTTCAAGAACTTGTTAATGCGACCGCCCATCATTTTCTCAACGATTTCATCAGGCTTACCGGCCATATCTGGCTGAGCCTTAATGATTTCTTTTTCTTTATCAACAACTTCTGCAGGCATGTCTTCCGCGCGCACAACACGTGGGTTAGACGCGGTCACGTGCATAGCGATGTCTTTTGCCAATTCTTCGTCACCGCCTTTCAACGATACGATGCATGCTATTTTACCGTTTGAATGCACGTATGCACCCACGGTTTCAGCTTCGATAACGGCTGGACGACGTACAGTGATGTTTTCACCGATTTTCTGAACCAAGGCTTCACGCGCTGATTCCAGCTCACCTGCCATCAAAGCAGCCACATCAGCTTCTTTAGTTGCGGCTAATTTTGCCACGACTTTATCAGCAAAACCGTTGAAGTTGGCATCGCCAGCAGCAAAATCAGTTTCTGAGTTAATTTCAACAATCACAGCCGTACCTTTATCAACGATAACGCGTAATTTGCCTTCAGCAGCAGTACGGTCAGCTTTTTTGGCAGCTTTTAAGCCAGAATTTTTACGCAGATCTTCAATTGCTAGATCAATGTCGCCATCAGCCGCAGTCAGTGCTTTTTTGCACTCCATCATGCCTAGACCAGTTCGCTCGCGCAGTTCTTTTACCAACGCAGCAGATACAGTTGCCATGTTCGATGTCCTCTATAGGGTGTGTCACTTTAAAACATTGTAAAAAAAGGGGCTGAGCCCCTTTTCGTATTACTCAGCCGCCGCCGCTGGAGCTGCTTCTTCAGCAACTTCAACAAACTCATCGACTGATGCGCCGCCGTTTTTGCCTTCCAAAATTGCATCAGCAATTCCTGCTGTGTAAATTTGGATCGCACGAATAGCATCGTCGTTACCTGGAATAACGTAATCTACGCCGTCTGGGTTAGAGTTAGTATCAACCACACCAATGACTGGGATGCCAAGCTTGTTAGCTTCTTGAATAGCAATACGTTCGTGGTCTACGTCAATAACAAAGATCGCGTCAGGTAAACCGCCCATCTCTTTGATACCACCGATAGAACGCTCAAGCTTTTCCATTTCGCGAGTACGCATCAAGGCTTCTTTCTTAGTAAGCTGTTCAAACGTACCGTCTGACTGCTGACCTTCTAACTCACGCAGACGCTTGATCGACTGACGAATAGTTTTGTAGTTGGTCAACATACCACCCAACCAACGGTGAGCAACGAAAGGCATGCCAGAACGTTCGGCTTGCTCTTTGATGATCTTGCCGGCTGCACGCTTAGTACCAACAAACAACACTTTGTTGTTACGTGAAGCCATATTTTCTACCATCTTCAACGCATCGTTCAATGCAGGAACGGTTTGCTCTAAGTTGATGATGTGAATTTTGTTGCGAGCACCAAAGATGTACTTACCCATTTTAGGGTTCCAGTAACGAGTTTGGTGTCCGAAGTGAACGCCTGCTTTTAGCAGGTCACGCATGCTTACTTGTGCCATGATTAATTACCTTAATGTAGGGGGTTAGGCCTCCACATACCCGCTGAACCGACTCCAAAGAGCACCCCGGCCATACGTTTTGGTACGTGTGTGTTATTTCACATCCCTCTGGGATATGGCGTTTTTCGCGGGCGCTTTATACCATTTATACGAACCAAACGCCAGCTTTTAAGATATAAACTGACAATAAAACAGTCGTTAGTTTTGCCCCGCAAGCCCCCGTGATTGAGTGATTGGCAGGAATAGTGTAACTATCGGTTCAACCTAAAGCGCTGGCGCAGTACAATGTGTCATTATTTTAGATTTAGGAATACCAAGCACCAATGACCGTCACGATTAATACCGCCGAAGACATTGCCAGAATGCGCGTGGCAGGACGCTTAGCAGCCGAAGTGCTCGAAATGATTGGTGAACACATTCAACCCGGAGTCAGTACTGGCGAGCTCGACCGCATTTGCCACGACTACATTGTCAATGTGCAAGAGGCTATTCCCGCGCCATTGAATTATCACGGCTTTCCGAAATCTATCTGTACATCAATCAACCAAGTAATTTGTCATGGTATCCCCAGTGACGACAAGATATTAAAAAAAGGCGA
>JARGOI010000414.1 GCA_029212275.1 Thalassolituus sp. | reverse complement strand
GTTACCGCGCCATTGAAAAAATTCTACGTGAAGTATTAACGGTCAATAATCAAGGTAAAACGATCACCGAACGCATTGATCAATGGGTGATCAATCGTTGGGTAGGTGTGCCCTTTTTCTTCTTTATTATGTATTTGATGTTCACTTTCGCCATCAATTTTGGCGGGGCTTTTATCGATTTCTTTGATATTGCCTTTGCCACCGTCTTTGTCGATGGCACGCGAACGGTTTTAAATATGATTGGCAGTCCCGATTGGCTGACTACCTTATTAGCCGATGGTCTCGGCGGCGGTATTCAATTAGTCGCCACCTTTATTCCAATCATTGCCGGTTTGTACTTATTTTTATCTATTATTGAAGATTCGGGCTATATGGCTCGTGCTGCTTTCGTGATGGATAGACTGATGCGCAGTGTCGGTTTGCCAGGCAAATCCTTTGTCCCGTTAATTGTTGGTTTTGGTTGCAACGTACCTGCAGTCATGGCGGCACGAACCATGGATACTCAAAAAGATCGACTGCTGACCATTGCTATGGCGCCATTTATGTCGTGCGGTGCACGTCTCAGTGTGTATGCCTTATTCGCGGCGGCATTTTTCAGTGATAGCGGCGCCATCATGGTATTCAGTTTGTACATATTAGGTATTGCCATGGCGATGCTGACTGGCTTGGCGCTAAAAAATACCTTATTCAAACCCGATTTAACCCCATTTGTCATGGAGTTACCGGCCTATCACGTACCTACATTTAAAGGTGTGCTCCTAAAAACATGGGAACGCTTGCGTTCGTTTACGCTGCGTGCAGGTAAAACCATTGTGTCGGTGGTGGTCATTTTAAGTTTCTTAAATTCATTTGGTACCGATGGCAGCTTCGGCAACGAGAATAATGAAAAATCAGTATTGTCTGGTATTGCTCGTGTGATCACCCCAGTGTTCACCCCATTAGGTGTGCAAGAAGATAACTGGCCAGCAACTGTAGGTATTATTACGGGTATTTTTGCCAAAGAAGCGGTCGTTGGTACATTGGATGCGCTTTATTCTCCGCTTGAGTCAGAAAGTACCGAGTTTGATTTGTGGGGTGGACTCAAAGAAGCCGCACAAACCGTACCTGACAACTTAGCTGGCATCGCCGATAACTTACTTGACCCTCTGGGGTTATCGTTGGTCGGAGCCGATCAGGGTGAAGAGCAAGGCGTGCAAAATACAACGTTCACTACCATGGAGAATTTATTCCAAAGCCAGTGGGCAGCATTTTCATATCTTGTTTTCGTATTACTCTATACGCCCTGTGTCGCAACGCTCGGTGCGATGGTGCGTGAAGCTGGCGTCCGTTGGATGTTATTCGTAACAGGCTGGAGTACTGGCTTAGCTTACACAACCGCCGTCGTTGTTTATCAAATTGGTCAGCTGTCCAGCCAGCCAGTGTCTGCCTTAAGTTGGATTGGGGGTTGTGTTGCCTTCATTGCGATTTGTTTATGGCGCATGCGCTCATACGGACAAGCACGTGACGCTCGCATGATTCCCCTGACACAGTTGGATTAAACCTCCTACATCAATGAACGACAGAACGGCCTCTTATTGAGGTCGTTCCAGCTCTTGGACGTCGGTTAAACGACCATATTGCTTACCTCCCAAGCGCATTACTGGGTCAATCTTTAAGGCATCTAAGAGCAGGCGCCCATCAATTGTTTGCACTATGTCATCAGCAATGAACATCGCTTCAATTTCAAGAAATACAATGTGTTGTGGTGCATTGCCTAAGTCCACTTGTTGTTGGTAGCGACATAAAAAAGCAATTGGAGCGTCCTTAACCATGGGCAAAGGCCAATCTGTCGGTATTTCTAAAGGGATACCCAGTACTTCTGCTTCGCTTTCTCCTGCGTCTAATGTCATCGATGAACTGTTCAATAATTCGATCTGAGAATGACTGGCAAGGTTGACGACGCAAACACCTGTGCGTCGTAAATTACGATAGCTGTCTTTATCTACGCCTTGCGCTTTTTGCCCGACAGATACGACTAATGTTGGTGGCGCCGAACATATGGGTGCGAAAAACGAATATGGAGCTAAATTCATCGCCTCATTTTCATCTTCAGTCAGAATCCACGCTACTGGGCGCGGAATAACCGCTTGCGTTAATAAATGGTAGCGTTCACTCGAGGTTTTATCCGAAAACTGTATTTGCATTGGGTTTTTCCGCTCTTTAGAAGAGTCCAATTAAAGTAAATTTATAAATAGCTGCCTGAGATGTTGCATCAACCACTGACAAATGTGTGAACAATCAACTTGCGACCACACCTCAAACTCGTTATAAGACCCCCATCCTTATGGAGGTTCCATGTTAAGCATCGAAAGAATTTTTCCTTTATTAGCCGTTATTGTGGCGTTTTTAGCATGGCAAAATCCAGCACCGTTATTGGGCCTTGGTGGTGCCATACTGCCATTATTAACCGCGATCATGTTTTGCATGGGGCTGACGCTTAGAACCCAAGACTTCGTTAGAATTTGGAAAAAGCCAGAACCGATCGCCCTTGGCATCGTTTTGCAATTTGGTTTAATGCCATTAATCGCTTGGCTTTTGGCGTTGGCGTTGCAATTACCTACCGAGCTCGCTACAGGTTTAATTGTGGTCGGCGCTTGCGCTGGCGGCACAGCATCCAACGTCATGACCTTTATTGCCCGCGGAGATGTCGCTTTGTCGGTCACACTGACCACGGTATCGACTTTATGGGGACTTTTTT
>JARGOI010000413.1 GCA_029212275.1 Thalassolituus sp. | reverse complement strand
CTCACGTGAACAACAGCGTGGTTTGGCTACACTAATGAAAGATATTTCATAAGAGAGATATATGAATAGCACTGATATTAAAGAGCACGCACCAATAAACTGGGTATCTACATCCATGTTCATTGTTACGACATTGGTCGCAGTGACATTGGTGCCGTGGTACGGCATCACTTATGGTTATGATACTTCCGCTTGGGTTGCGTTTGTCGCATTGACCTTCCTAACTGGCATGTCTATTACCGGCGGATATCACCGCTTGTGGTCGCACAATGCTTATGAAGCACATCCTATTTTGCGCGTTTGGTACGCCCTGTGGGGAGCTGCTGCACTTGAAAATACTATTCTAGACTGGTGTTCGGGTCACCGTGTTCATCATCGTCATTGTGACGATCTTGAAAAAGATCCTTACTCAGCAAAACGTGGCCTGTGGTTTTCGCACATGGGCTGGATGCTACGCGAATATCCAAGCGGCCGTGTAGATTTCAAAAACGTTAAAAATTTGATGAAAGACCCAATCGTTATGTGGCAGTACAAGTACTACGTGCCTATTACGCTGGCGATGAACATTGGTGTACCTGTTGGATTAGGCTTAATCTTTGATAACGTTTGGGCCATGGTTCTGCTTGCTGGTTTCTTGCGTATCGTTGTGGCACATCATATTACATTCTTTATTAACTCCATTGCGCACAAATGGGGTTCACAGCCATACACAGATGAGAACACCGCACGTGATAACGCTTTCTTTGCAGTGCTAACGCACGGTGAGGGCTATCACAATTATCACCATATTTTCCAAAACGATTACCGTAACGGTATCCGCTGGTTCCATTGGGACCCAACCAAGTGGTTTATTAAAGCCTGTTCTTGGGTAGGTTTAACGTCTAATTTGAAAACCGTGCCTGACTATAAGATTCAACGCGCTGTCGTTAAGATGCAGTTTAAACGTGCGCAAGAGAAGTTGGCCAAAGCCGAATGCCCAGTAACCGCAGCGAAATGGACCGCGCTTCTTGAACATGAGTATGAAAAATATCATGCGATGCTAAATCAATGGGCCGAGCACCAGTCTGATCGTCTAGACGAAACTCGTAAAAACTTGAAAGAGCGCTGGGAAAATACCGCACTGCATCAGAATATCATTGATATCGAAGAGCAGTTGATGGAGCAAAGTCAGCGTTTGAAAACTCTGATGGCAGATTACAAAGCAGCTTTGGCTTAAACAGCCAAAGCACTCTTCTTTTCAGATGCTATCAGCAGATGTTGTCTGTATTCGCAACATCAACTAAAAAAGGGAATCTCTTAGGGATTCCCTTTTTTTGTGCCTGATATATTCCATGTCACAGCGAGTAATGTGTAATATGTCGATCACTCAATTTATTCTTCGTTTATCGATTTCTGCATTACATCCATTTGCTAGGGAGATCCCTGTGTTTTTACAAGTTTTTACCACCGGTGGCACCATCGACAAAATCTACTTCGATCAACTGAGTGAGTTTCAGATTGGCGATTCAATGGTAGAACAAATACTCGGTGATGCGGGTGTGACCTTTGATTATTCGATTGAATCGTTAATGAAAAAAGACAGCCTAGAAATTAATGATGTCGATCGCGAATTAATCCGTTTTAAGGTCGAGAGCAGTAACGCTCAACACATTCTCATTACCCACGGTACTGACACCATGGCGCAAACTGCGGCAGTTTTGCAGGGCGTTGAAAATAAAACAATCGTCTTAACTGGAGCAATGCAACCCGCAAGATTTCGCACCACCGATGCTATTTATAATGTCGGGTTTGCCATTGCAGCAACTCAAACATTGGCGGCTGGTGTTTACATTGCCATGAGTGGCCAAGTATTCGAAGCGGGCCATGTACGTAAAAATCGTGCGGAGGGGCGATTTGAAGCAATAAAAAATTAACGGAATTAATGAAGAATAATTGTGTCTGTAGTAAGTCGATAATTTTAGAAGTTAGGAAAACTTACTATGCCGCTTATTCGAATAGATATGACCGAAGGTCGTTCAGATTCAGACATCAAAACCTTAATGGATACAGTGCAAGACTGCTCGGTCGAAGCTTTCAACGTGCCAATAAAAGATCGTTACCAAATTGTCACCGAACATAAACCGGGCCGCATGGTGTTGCTAGATACAGGCTTAGGTTTCGAACGAAGCGAGCAAGCGATTGTGATTCAAGTATTTACCAGCACCCGAGCAACCATCAATAAAACAAAGTTCTACAAATTGTTATCCCAAAATTTAGAACAAAAGTGTGGTTTGAATCCCAAAGATTTATTGGTTTCAGTTATGACCAACACCGATGTGGATTGGAGCTTTGGTTTTGGGGAAACTCAGTATCTTAGTGGTGAGTTGTAGTGAGTGGCGAGTTGTAGCCAGACACCATATCAGCGAGACAGACCAGACACTCTGGTCGATAAATTGACCTCGGAATGTTGTTTCGAGCACTGCTATTTCTTAAAGTAGCTTTAAAGTAGTTACTAAATTGATAACCGACAGCAAACTGAATCAATCGGTCATACTATTTTGAACGTGGTGGAAAATAATGAAAATCGAGTCAATTAATGTCGCTAAGCCCGTTACCTTTATGTTCAATGATGAAATGGTCGAAACTGGTTTATACAAAACACCAGTAAAAGATACGGTCGAAATTCATACGCTGGGAGTCGCGGGCGATACCATTGTTGATCAGTCGGTACACGGTGGCATAGACCAAGCGGTGTACATGTATCAT
>JARGOI010000412.1 GCA_029212275.1 Thalassolituus sp. | reverse complement strand
AATACCGTATGAAACGTTTAGTTGGTTTCTTAGATCCTTGGGCGCCTGACCAAGTTTATGGCAACGGCTATCAATTAACGCAGTCACTGATTGCGTTTGGTCGTGGCGATTGGTTCGGTGTTGGTTTTGGTGAAAGTATTCAAAAGTTATTTTATTTACCCGAAGCGCATACCGATTTCGTATTTGCTATCTGGGCCGAAGAAACAGGTTTATTTGGTGCTTTAGTGGCACTGACAATATTAGCAACTCTAATTGGTTTGATTTGGCGAACCGCATGGAAAGCACAAAAAGCCGGTCAGTTGTATGCTGCTTATGTGGCGATTGGTATTGCTGGATTACTCGGGTTTCAAGTAGTTATAAACCTAGGTGTGAATACTGGGTTGTTACCTACCAAGGGATTAACCTTGCCATTTTTTAGTTATGGCGGCAGCAGTTTATTACTGTGTTGTGTCATGGTGGGAATTGTTTTACGCATTGGTTATGAAGCTTCGAATCTGGATGACATCAAGGAGGCTAACGATGAGTAAAGTCATTTTGATGATGGCCGGCGGTACGGGTGGTCATGTATTCCCAGCATTAGCGGTAGCACATCAATTAGTCGCCGATGGTTACGAAATTCACTGGCTGGGTACGAAAGCCGGAATTGAGGCAGAACTTGTTCCCGCCAATGGGTTTACTCTTCATACGATTGATATTGCTGGCTTACGTGGTAAAGGTCGTTTAGGAATAATAAAAGCCCCATTACGAATTTTAAAAGCCATTCTTGCGGCGGGTAAAATCATTAAGACATTGCGTCCTTTAGCGGTGATGGGATTAGGCGGATACGCCACAGGTCCTGGCGGAATAGCCGCTTGGTTGCGTGGAATTCCATTGTTGATTCACGAACAAAACGCACATGCCGGCATGACTAATAAGATGCTCCAGCGTTTTTCATCTTGCACGATGCAAGCTTTTCCTGGCGCGCTAAAAAATGCATTAGTAACGGGGAATCCCGTTAGACAAGAAGTTATTGATGTTCCAGCTCCCGAAGCGCGTGAATTTGATAGTAACCATTTACGTGTATTAGTTATCGGTGGCAGCTTAGGTGCGATTGCTTTAAATAACGTTGTACTCGAAGCAATGAGTTTATTACCCGAAAATGAACGTCCCGAGTTACGCCATCAAGTCGGTAAACGCAATTTTAAACAAGCCACAGAGGCTTATGAAAAAGCAAACGTTAATGCTGAAGTTACTGCATTTATTGATGATATGGCGGCCGCCTATGCTTGGGCTCATCTCATCGTGTGTCGTGCAGGAGCATTAACTGTTTCCGAAGTCGCTGCGGCTGGATGTGCGGCGATTTTTGTGCCATATCCACATGCAGTAGATGATCATCAAACTGCCAATGCAATGTATTTACAATTAGGTGGTGCAGCCATCATTCGTCAACAAACTGAATTAACCGGTACTTGGCTTGCAGAAGAGTGGCAACAGCTAAATAAGGATCGTGCTTTATTGCAAGATATGTCAAAAAAAGCACGAAAATTAGCCATTACTGACGCCACAGAACGTGTTGTTACCGAAGTAAAGAGGTTCGCCCGTGAGCAATAATGGAACGCAGAGTTTAATGAATATGATTCCAGAAATGCGACGCATACGCGTCATACATTTTGTTGGTATTGGCGGTGCCGGTATGTGCGGTATTGCCGAAGTGTTATTAAATCAAGGTTATCGAATTACTGGATCGGATCTAAAAGAATCAAATGTTACCGAACGTCTGCGCACGTTAGGTGCAGTAGTCATGATTGGACACGATGCCAACAATATTGATGAGGCCGACGTATTAGTTGTTTCAACGGCCATCGATAATACCAATCCTGAAATTAAAGCGGCTACTGAGCGTCGAATTCCTATCGTCCGTCGTGCCGAAATGTTGGCAGAATTGATGCGCTTTCGTCATGGAATTGCCGTTGCCGGCACCCATGGAAAAACGACTACCACCAGTTTGGTAACTTCTGTATTGGCAGAAGCAAAATTGGATCCTACGTTTGTCATTGGTGGGCGTTTAAACAGTGCTGGCACCAATGCGCGTTTAGGGTTGAGTCGCTATCTTGTCGCAGAAGCGGACGAGAGTGATGCAAGCTTTTTACATCTTCAGCCCATGGTTGCAATTGTTACTAATATCGACGCCGATCATATGTCTACTTATGGTGGTGATTTTGAAGTATTAAAAAATACCTTTGTTGAATTTTTGCATAATTTACCATTTTACGGCCTTGCCGTTGTCTGTATTGATGATGAGCATGTACGCAGTATTTTGCCTAGAATCAGTCGTCAAATAGTGACTTATGGTTTTGATGAGGGTGCCGATTATCGTGCTACTGATTTAGTACAAAAGGGCATCTTTACCCATTTCAACGTGCATTACCCAAATTGCAAAGCGCCGTTAGCAATTCGCATGCGTATGCCAGGACGCCATAATGTATTAAATGCTTTGGCGGCGATTGCAGTTGCTCAAGATGAAGGGGTTGATGAAGGCTCAATTGTTAAAGCATTAGAAAAATTTGCAGGCGTTGGTCGTCGTTTCCAAGTATGTGGTGAATTTTCATTGAAAGGTGGCGACGTCATGTTAGTTGATGATTACGGTCATCACCCACGTGAACTGGAAGTGACAATTGATGCTATTCGTCAAGGTTTTCCAGAGCGTCGTTTAGTTATGGTTTTTCAACCCCATCGTTACAGCAGAACGCGTGATCTTTACGAAGATTTTGTTCGAGTCCT
>JARGOI010000411.1 GCA_029212275.1 Thalassolituus sp. | reverse complement strand
AAGCATTCACCGCAAAAGAAAAGTTGGTTTGATGGCGTAAAACGTTTCTTTGAGGACGTTTAAATCTTTGAAGATGCATAAATCTTGAAAGATGTTTAAGTAACGCGCTTTATTACTTACTAAAAAAACTGCCGTTGGAGAAATTACCAACGGCGTTTTTTTTGGCTCATTTTTGAATTAATTTTTTCGCAATTTGTTCATGCATCTAACTTTTTAACCCCATAGCTATTATGAAAAGCCCAGTCCAAGAACACATTCTAAAAAACTTATGCTAAATCATTCCGCCGGAGTCGTTGTTGCCGGAGTCGTTTTTGAAAGAAGCCAGCGACATAAAATCGGGATCACGACTAAGGTCAGTAAGGTCGACATTAATAGGCCAGAAATAATTGCCCATGCCATGGGTGGCCACAAAGTAGACGCAGAAAATGCCAGTGGTAATAATCCCAACACAGTTGTTGCTGTGGTTAATAAAATAGGTGCAGTACGCGCTTCAATTGACTGCGCTACGGCACTGTTGATATCCGCTCCTTCGCGTAACCGTGCATCCACAACGTCCAATAAAACAATGGCGTTGTTAACCACGATGCCTATTAAAGCGATCACGCCCAACAAGGATTGAAAACCAAAGGGCTGATCACTCAAAAATAATCCCGGCACAATACCCACCGCAGCCAAAGGGATGGTTGCTAAGATAATGCCTAAGCGACGGAAGCTATTAAATTGCACCAACATAAATAATAACAACAACATAATGCCAATTGGTACGGATTTTAAAATCGCGCGGTTGGCATCGGCAGAGCCTTCGGCGTCCCCACCCAGTTGCAATGTCACCGCACTCGCTAATGGATTTTCATCCAAGGCCGCAAACACTTTATTCAGTACCGTGTTATAGGCAGCGCCCGGCATTAACTCACTATGAATCGTCACGGTACGAATACCGTTGTAATGATGAATAACTCCAGATGTCCAATGCGAGTTGAGCTTGGCAACAGCATCTAGGGGTATGGCATCGCCTTGATCGTTATAAATATATTGGCTGGACAGTTCCGCCGTACTGGTCAGTTCTCCTGCCACAGAACGAACGCGCATGGTGACTGGATCATCGCTGTAGCGAAACTCCCCGGCATCCAAACCACGCGTTTGGCCAAATAAACTGGCAGCAACTTGATCACGACGTACCCCTAATTCTTGAGCGATGGTTTTATCGATAGTAACGCCAAGCTCGGCGAGTCCCGAGTCTTTGTCGGAGCGAATCATGGTGGTCTCGGGTAAGGCGCTTAAAATTGCCAGTAGTTGATCCGTTGCCTGCGAAAGACTGAGTTCATCATTACTTTGCAAGCGCAGTTCTACCGGAGCCGGTGTCGGTGGCCCTTGCCCCAAACGCTTGGCAATAATGGTTGCTTCCGGAATGGCTGCTTGTACCTCATGAGTAATCCAATCAATCACCGCTTGATTGGCGGCCATATCGCGGGTGTTGACCATTAAACGTGCGGTATTGGTTGAATCAATAGTGGCCAATAAGTTGTAGTAAAAACGAAACCCCGACATGCCCACCGAACGCATCACATCTACCACATCGGCGCGTGCTAATAACTGTTGCTCTACGTAGGCACTGACTTCAGCAACGCGCTCAAGGCTGCTGTCGCTGGGCAAGGTCATATCTATCACGACTTGATTGCGATCGGCTTGTGGAAAAAACTGCAATTTTAACATCGGCAATAGCATCACCGTGACGGCCATAATAATCACGATAAATAACAGCGCCCATTTTGCTTTATAGCGACTGATATAAATTAATTTTTCAGATATTTTTTTTATCCAACGCTGATTCTCGTGCTTTGGAATACCCACCAAGCGCTCTGCGATTAAAGGTAATACCAGTACGGAAATAATATAACTGACTAACAGCGAGAGAATAATCATCACTGGAATGCCGCGGGTAAAATCTCCTGTTCCACCTTTGCTTAATAACAGCGGAATAAAGGCGGCAACTGTGGTTCCTGTTGAGGTAAATAAGGGAAACGCCATTTGCAGAAATGCACTCTCAACCGCTTCTCGACGCGAACGTCCAGCTTGCAGTTCTTGTACAATCGCTTCCACCACGACAATGGCATTGTCGATGAGAATACCCAAAGAAATCACAATGCCGATGACGGCAATTTGATGCAGAACGCCACCACCCAAGTTATAAAGGGCCAGTACAATAATGGCTACGACCGGCAACACTCCGGCGACAAGCAGGCCATTGCGCCAGCCCAATGCCGCGATTACCGTGAGGGCAATGATTAAAATACTGCCCAATAAGTTGAATTGCAGTCCTTCCAACCGATCGGCGACATAGTCTGGTTGAAAGAAGGTTTCGACAATGTCTAATGGTTGATAATCGGCACGCACAGCATTAAGACGCTCACGAATTTGCTCGCCAAAGGCAATGGCATCGACCTGACCGCGCTTGGCATAAATTCCCAATGACACCGCGCGCATACCATTATGGTAAGTCTGAGCAGCAAGTGGCTCACGTGGAACGAATTTAACTGTGGCGATTGCACTCAGTGGAATTTGTTGCCCTTTCGCTAAGCGAATCGGAATACTCTCTACATCGGCTTTTTGTTGTAAATCGGAACTGGTATCCACCCGTAAGGCGTGATCACCAATGCGAATAACGCCACCGGGAATAATTTGATTGTGCGCTTGAATAGCAGAAACGACTTGATCGCGATTAATACTCAGCTGGCTCATCATCGCGCTGTCTAAATCGATACGA
>JARGOI010000410.1 GCA_029212275.1 Thalassolituus sp. | reverse complement strand
ATTGCTCCTTACGTTTGAACGTTGATAAAGTTCAACGAAACTTTGTGGCATGCGTTATGCCAAATGAAAAATTAATATATCACTAAATATGCGACAGTTCAATTTAGTCCTTGTTTAATCTGGCGATTTCAACATAAGTATCTAAACGTGCTTCTACTTTAACAACTCGTTTATCAACGTCTATTAATCTATCTTCGACGCGCTCCATGTCTCTATTCATCTGCTTAACTTCATCAGTTAATTTAAGTACATCAAGCAGCATGTCTTTCCAACTTGCCATTATTGATCTCGCTCTAGTTTTAATAATGTTTTGTTCAGTCGTTTTCGTGTTTGCTGTGTATCTTCGACGGCTTCTTTTAATCTTGCAGAAACTAACTCAATTAATTCTGAGTCTTCATCGTTAATTTCAGGGTTATACGCATCAATCGCTATGCGTATAACACTTGCAACAGAAACGTTTTCTTTTTTTGAAATCTTGTTTAGTTTTGAAATATTACTATCCGAAAGCATGACTTGCTTTCTAACTAAATTGGAATTATCCATAGCACCGTAAAACCCCGCCGTTCAGGGCGGGGATATAAGGTGATACTGCCTAGTTGCAAACTCACTAAACCGTGATACCTTGTAATATGCTGATTCGTAAAGCCTACAAATACAAATTAAAAACAACGCCGGATATTGAGCAAAAACTTGTTAATTTCTCAGGCCAAACGCGGTTTGTATGGAACAAGGTGTTGGCGCTGTGTTTGTCGCGGCTTGAGGATAAACAAAACCTACTCTGGTATAACGAAGCGGCCTACTGGTTGACGCTGTGGAAATCTTCTGACGACTTTGGATTTTTAAAAGACTGTCATTCTCAAGTTCTACAGCAAAAGTGTAATCCCCCCATTTATAACCGAAGTTAAAAGTAGAGGTTAAGCTGCATCCAGTAACTGTCTAGGTGGTATGCCTCCAATTGCCGTATGCGGACGTTCATTATTGTATGTCCAAAGCCACTGCGTTGCCAATAATTGAGCTTGCTCAATGGATTCAAACAGATTTAAATCTAACCATTCATGTCGAGCTGTCCGATTAAATCGTTCGATATACGCATTTTGAGTGGGTTTGCCAGGCTGAATGTAAAGTAACGTTATTTGCTGTTTTATTGTCCAGTCTTTCAGGGTTTGGCTGATATATTCGGGACCGTTATCACAGCGTATAGCTAATGGTTTACCTCGCCATTCGATGATGTGTTCGAGCGAGCGTATAACCCTTACGCTTGGCAATGAAAGATCAACATCAATGCCGAGCCCTTCACGGTTAAAATCATCAATAACATTGAAAGTACGGATGCTACGGCCATCATTTAATTTGTCACTCATAAAATCCATCGACCATACTTGATTGGCAGCATCAGGTACGCTTAAGGCCTCCGGCTTGTCTCTTTTAATGCAACGCCTTGGCTTGATGCGCAAGTTCAATTCCAACTCCCTGTAGATGCGGTATACACGCTTATGGTTCCAGCCGTAGCCTTTGATGTTACGGAGGTATAAAAAACACAGGCCAAAGCCCCAGCGCTTGTGAGTGGTGCTTAACCGCAATAACCAATCGGCTATTTCGGCATTTTCATCAGATAGTTTGGCCTGATAGCGATAACAGGTTTCACTGATAGAAAATACCGCACACGAAATTCTGATATTAGCCTTGTTCTGAAATACTGATCTTTGCGCCATCTCTCGTCTTCGGGATGGCTTTACCACTTTTTTTCAATGGCCTCTCTGGCAATCTCAGCCTTGAGTTTTTCTTCAGCGTACATCTTTTTGAGGCGCCGATTTTCATCTTCAAGCTCTTTCATTCGTTTCATCAGTGACGCGTCCATGCCACCAAACTTGGATCGCCATTTATAGAACGTCGCATTACTCATGCCGTGTTCGCGGCATAAGTCTGGCACCAGTGCCCCTGCTTCATTTTGTTTCAAGATCGACAGGATTTGGCTGTCTGTATATCGTGATTTCTTCATAGAAAACTCCTTTATTTCATTATAAGAATTTTCTACTTAAAACTCCCTTGGTTTTTTGGGGGGATTACAAAAGCTCAAAGACCTAGACAAAGCTTTTCGTGATGGCTTTGATAAAAACCAGCCATTAAAACGGCTACCGGTGTTTAAGAAAAAGCATCAATCCAATAGCTTTCGCTATGTACAGGGTTTTAAGGTAGACAATAAGCGCATTTACCTACCTAAAGTTGGCTGGGTTGGATTTTTCAAGTCACAAGACATTCAAGGTAAACCTAAGAACGTTACGATTAGTAAACACGCCGATGGTTGGTATGCCTCTGTTCAGGTTGAGTTGGACATAACACCTGCTTCCAATGCACGCAGTGCCATTGGTTTGGACTTGGGTATTAAACAGTTTGTCACCACCAGTGACGCTAAACAGATAACACCAGTTAATGCCGGTAAACGCTATGCCGATAGGCTGAGTAAATTACAGCGTCAACTCGCTAACAAGCAACGGTTCTCTCAGAACTGGCGTAAGCAAAGAGTGAAGGTCGGTAAGCTTCACTTAAAGATAAAGAATTCACGACACGACTTTCAACATAAGACGTCAACCGCACTCAGCAAAAACCACGCATTGATTGTAATTGAGGACTTGAGAGTAGTGAACATGTCCAAGAGTGCCAAAGGCACACTTGATCAACCAGGACGCAATGTCAAAGCGAAGGCTGGACTGAATAAAGCGATCTTGGATCAAGGCTGGTCTGAGTTTGTCAGGCAGTTGGAATA
>JARGOI010000409.1 GCA_029212275.1 Thalassolituus sp. | reverse complement strand
CGCAGCGACGTGGTCGAAGTCCGTCTCGATCCTGCGCGCTTGAATGGTTATGGCCTTACGTTTGACGATGTACGTCAACGCTTACTAAGCGCCAACCATGGCGGCTTTCGTTTGCCTCTCGTACAAAATAACGAAGTCATCGAAATTCAAGCCGGCACATTACTCAACAAGGTTTCCGACATTCGCCAATTGGTGGTGGGGCAATCTCAAAACGGCATCGTTTACCTTGCCGATGTGGCCGACATTAACCAAGTGAGTGAAACCGCGAACAACTACGTGCAACATAAAACGTTGCTCAAAGAAGAGACATCGCAGACAGAAGAAACATCCAGTCTCGCCGCGGTGACGTTAGTGGTTGCAAAAAAACCCGGCAGCAATGCCATTGATATTACCCAAGCGATTCGCGAGCGTTTAATAAAGCGTCAAAACACTCTCATCCCTGATGCCGTTCAGGTTGAGATCACTCGTGATTACGGCCAAACCGCAAAAGATAAATCGGATAAGCTGATTGCCAAATTGCTGTTTGCGACAGCCGCCGTGGTTGTTTTGGTACTGGCGACCATGAGCTGGCGCGAAGCCATTATCGTTGGTACGGCAATTTTAATTACCTTGGCCATTACCTTATTCGCTAGCTGGAGCTGGGGTTTTACCCTAAATCGCGTGTCATTATTTGCTTTGATTTTCTCCATCGGAATTCTGGTAGATGACGCCATTGTAGTGGTGGAAAACATTCACCGACGCATGCAAATTGATGACAGCGACATGCTTGATCTAATTCCAGTGGCGGTCGACGAAGTCGGTAGCCCCACTATTTTGGCAACGTTCACCGTGATAGCAGCACTGATGCCAATGGCGTTTGTTTCTGGCCTAATGGGCCCTTACATGAGCCCTATTCCTATCAATGCGTCGGCGGGAATGATCATTTCCTTGGTCGTTGCCTTTGTGGTGACCCCTTGGTTATCGTTTAAGTTGTTAAAACGCCATGCGCTCGCAGGTCATTCTCAGGCGCATACGGATCAAACACAGCCGCAAGAAGAACATGGCGCCAGCGCAGGCAGTTCGGATCGCTTATATCGATTTTTTAACACCCTCATGCGTCCGTTTATTGAAGGTGCTGGCGCTAACAAGAAACGTATATTGCTGTTTGTTGGTATCACCGGATTGATCGTATTAGCGGTTGCCTTGCCCGTCGCCAAAATCGTTGTGCTTAAAATGCTGCCATTTGATAACAAATCAGAATTTCAGGTGGTGGTGGATATGCCCGAAGGCACGCCATTGGAGCAGACCTTGGCGGTATTGGAAGACTTAGGTAACGAAGTACTCAAACACCTTGACGTTCAAGATGTTCAGCTCTACGCAGGCACGTCAGCACCTATTAATTTTAATGGTATGGTGCGTCAATATTATTTGCGCGATCAACCCTATCAAGGCGATGTGCAAGTAAATTTGGTTGATAAGCATCATCGCGAACAACAAAGTCACGACATTGCGCGTAGTCTTCGTGAGTCGTTGCAACGTATTGGCGAACGCTATCATGCCAACGTTAAAATTGTTGAAGTCCCGCCCGGTCCGCCAGTCATTGCTCCGATTGTGGCCGAAGTATACGGCCCCGATTACGACGAGCAAATCGCCGCGGCCAAACTGCTGAGAGCGCAACTGGAAAATGATCCGGATATCGTGGATGTGGATGATATGACCTCAGCGCCACAGCGCCGTTGGCTTATCGACATTGACCGTCAGCGTGCTACCCAGTTGGGTGTGTCGGAAGGCACCATTGTCAGTGCCATTCAAACGGCCCTGGGCGGCGAAGACGTGACGTACCTGCATAACGACTTGCTCAATGTGCCCTTGCCTGTGCGTTTAGAACTGCGAGAAGAAGATAAGACGCAGCTCAATAATTTAATGACGTTACGGGTTAAATCATCGCTGCCAGCGCCCTCGTCTGGACTGGTAGCACTGTCAGACTTGATCAGCATTCACGAGTCCATTGTTGAGCAGCCACGCTATCGTAAAAATCTGCAGTCGGTGGTGTTTGTCACTGCCGATATGGCGGGCACACTCGACAGCCCCTTGTATGGTTTGTTTCGAGTCGCCGCTAATCTAGAAAACGAAGGCTTAAACTGGCCACAGTGGTTAATCCAAGCGCCGCCGTTGGCGGACCAAGTAGAGATTAAATGGGACGGTGAATGGCAAATCACTTACGAAACCTTCCGCGACATGGGCATGGCCTATGGCGTGGGAATGATCCTAATTTACTTGTTGGTGGTAGCTCAGTTTCGTTCTTACGTCGTGCCCTTGGTCATTATGGCGCCGATTCCACTGACCGTGATTGGCGTGCTGCCCGGACATGCACTGTTTAATGCGCAATTTACCGCGACCTCGATGATCGGGATGATTGCTCTCGCCGGTATTATTGTTCGCAACTCAATTTTGTTGGTCGACTTTATTAATCAGCAATTAGCGGCTGGAGTTCGTCTGGAAGATGCGGTGGTGAGATCGGCTGCCGTGCGTGCACGACCGATTGTATTAACCGGCGTAGCCGCGATGATTGGCGCCATGTTTATCTTAGACGATCCCATTTTTAATGGCCTAGCCATTGCGCTGATCTTTGGTATCTTGGTATCTACAATGCTGACGCTGGTATTAATACCCTTGATGTACTTTATGACCATGAAGTCAAAAGTAGCTGCTTAATGAATAAAGCGAAACAAGAACAATGCTCGGGAAAATCCAGGGTAAAGCTTAGTCAAAGCAGGGTGAATGACG
>JARGOI010000408.1 GCA_029212275.1 Thalassolituus sp. | reverse complement strand
ACTTACGCACAAGGCATATTGCCCATCGACAGTTACAAAAAAGACGTCGATAAATTCTGCCAAGAACCACTCCATTATGACTGGGAAACGCTGCGTAAAAACATTCAAACCGACGGTTTGCGTAACTCAACGCTGACCGCATTGATGCCTTCTGAAACGTCTTCACAGATCAGCAACGCCACCAACGGTATTGAACCACCGCGTGGTTATATCAGTGTTAAACAAAGTAAAGACGGTATTCTAAAGCAGGTGGTGCCAGAATTTGGACGCCTCAAAGAAAACTACGAATTGTTGTGGAAAATACCCAGCAACCAAGGCTACTTGGAACTGGTGGGGATTATGCAGAAATTTGTTGACCAAGCGATCTCGGCTAACACCAATTACGATCCTTCGCGTTTCCCTGGGAACAAAGTGCCCATGCAACAGCTCTTAAAAGATTTGCTGACGGCGTACCGTAATGGCTTAAAAACTTTGTATTACCACAACACTCGTGATGGCATGGAAGATCCACAAAAAGACGTGCAACAAGAAGACGATGATTGCGCTGGTGGTGCCTGTAAGATCTAACGATCTGCCAAATATTACACATTGATGTTAACCGGTCACTTTGGTGGCCAACACTATGAGATACAAAACGGGTATGGCTTACACCACCTTTAATCGCAATGAGTTTGATACTTTCGCCCAGCCAATGTTTTTTGGTGAACAGGTCAACGTGGCACGTTACGATCAACAAAAACATAAGATTTTTGAAAATCTGATCGAAAAACAGTTATCGTTTTTCTGGCGTCCTGAAGAAGTCGATCTCACTAGTGATCGCAAAGACTTTATGGATTTGCCCGAACACGAACAGCATATTTTTGTGTCCAATCTAAAATATCAAACCTTACTCGATTCGGTGCAAGGCCGTTCACCTAACGTTGCCCTATTGCCTGTCGTTTCGCTTCCTGAATTAGAAACTTGGATTGAAACTTGGGCGTTCAGTGAAACGATTCACAGCCGCTCGTACACGCACATTGTGCGCAACATCGTTCCTAATCCAGCGACGGTATTTGATGACATCACAAAAAATGAACACATCACCCGTCGCGCTGAGTCAGTGACCAAGTATTACGACAGCTTTATTCACTTATCTAATTATTACATTCAGTTAGGTGAAGGCACGCATGTGATCAACGGCGAAACCGTTGAAGTAAGTCTGCACGAATTGAAGCGTCGCATGTACCTGATGATGGTTTCCGTCAACGTGCTCGAGGCGATTCGTTTCTACGTCAGCTTTGCCTGTTCGTTCGCGTTTGCAGAGCGCGCAAAGATGGAAGGCAACGCCAAAATCATTAAGCTTATTGCACGTGACGAGGCATTGCACTTGACGGGTACTCAACACATATTACAGATCATGGCGCGTGGCAAAGACGATCCCGAGTTTGCGCAAATTGCCGAAGAATGCCGCGAAGATGCGATCAATATTTTTAAAGAAGCCGCCGAGCAAGAAAAAGATTGGGCTGAGTACTTATTCAAAGACGGCTCTATGATTGGTTTGAACAAAGACATTCTTTGTCAGTACGTGCAGTACATTACCAATCAACGCATTGGTGCCTTGGGTTTCGATCCAGTTTTTCCTGTTAAAAACAACCCACTGCCATGGATTAATGCTTGGTTAAATAGTGATAATGTGCAGGTGGCCCCACAAGAAGCAGAGATTAGTTCCTATTTAGTTGGGGCTATCGACAGCGAATTGGATATGGCCGACTTCGGTGATTTTGATCTGTAGAACCAAAATCACCCTAACAATTACGATGATATTATTGTAATGCCCAGTATTGGAAAAACGCCCCGTTTGGGGCGACGACGTTGGTCTAAATCACAAACCTTTTATTCTGTTGCACAAACAGAAATGGAATTGGTTGGGGCGTCGTCTACCCAATTCGAGCTTGACCTAGATACACCAGCCTCCCCCACTTCTCGCCGTAATTACTCGCGTATAGAGCTTGAAGACATTGAACAAGGCGATTTATTTGGTTACATGGCTGAAAGCCCTGAACCTACGCCGCAAATCGTGTTCGACGGCATGGAAAAACCCTCTTTCGGAATCATCATGCAAGACGGAAGAACCGCTAGCTTTCAGCACGCCACCACCTTACTTGAATCGTTAGAATCACAAGACATCCACCTCGAATTTCAGTGTCGAGAAGGCTACTGTGGCAGTTGTCGAGTACGCTTACTCGACGGCGAAGTACATTATTTTGAAGAACCGATGGCATGGATTGATGATGACGAAATTTTGCCTTGTTGCTGCGTGCCAAAAACGCCGCTTAAATTGCAACTATCTTGATTTTTTCTCCTCTTAATAACGAATAAACCTCACACCATTTACTACTCAACTTAATTGGAAAATAATTTTTATGGCTCTTGATCTCCCTACTGTCGGCCAACCAGCGCCCGATTTTACAACGCTCAATCAATCTGGCGAACAAGTGTCGTTAGCAACCTACGCCGGTAAAAAAGTGGTTTTATATTTTTACCCCAAAGCGATGACACCAGGCTGTACTGTACAAGCGTGTGGCTTACGTGATACCAAAGCCGATTTAGAGAAGCACAATGCCATTGCCTTAGGTGTCAGCCCCGATGCGCCAAAGCGTCTTCAAAAATTCATTGAACGTGATGCCTTAAATTTCGACATGCTTTCGGACGAAGATCATGCCATTGCCGAATCTTATGGCGTCTGGGCAATGAAAAAATTTATGGGCAAAGAATTTGTTGGCGTACATCG
>JARGOI010000407.1 GCA_029212275.1 Thalassolituus sp. | reverse complement strand
TTCAAGCGGGAAAATCCGTTTGAAGTCTTAGCACAGCTTAAACAGAAATAGCGAAAATTAGGAGCCAACCATGGCGGTTCAGAAAAGCAAAGTTACTCGTTCAAGACGCGGCCAGCGTCGTTCACACGATGCTGTAGACACAGGCGCTATCGCCTTGACTACTGATGCGACCAGCGGTGAAATTCATCGTCGTCACCACGTTTCTGCCGACGGTTTCTACCGTGGTAAGAAAGTCGTGGAGACAGGCAACAGCTAATCATATGCTGACCATTGCAGTTGATGCCATGGGCGGGGACTTAGGTCCCCGCGTTGCTTTTAAAGCGTGCAAACGTTTATTAAAAGACCAGTCAGATGTTCAAATATTGCTGCCACTCGAGCCCTCGGTGCAGCCGCTCGCCGCGCAAATTCTTAAGCGCTACCTCTCCAGAGTACAATTCCTTAATTGCGATTCTCATATCAAAATGAGCGATCATCCTAAGCACGCATTGCGTAATAGCAGCGGTTTGTCTATGCATGTGGCGTTACAGTCCGTGAAAGATGGCCTTGCTGATGGTGTGCTTTCTGTGGGCAATACGGGGGCATTACTTTTGCTTGCCCGTCGCATTTTGGGATCACTCGATAATTTATCTCGGCCCGTACTGGCAACGCAATTACCAACGCGCGGCAAACCCATATTAATGATGGATTTGGGTGCCAACCTTGCGATGACCTCTGAACAGCTGCAAGAACTCGCGTTGCTGGCCGTTGCATGGCTCAAGGCTGGCGGTGAAGAGAATCCTGCCGTTGGATTGCTAAATATTGGCAGCGAACCAAGCAAGGGGCCTGATTTTATTCGCGAAGCCGGTGAGGCGCTTACCCGTCGTACCGACGTTAATTACTGCGGATTCGTAGAAGGCGATCGTATGTTTGATGGCGTTTTAGATGCGGTGATTTGTGATGGTTATTCGGGCAATATTGCTCTTAAAACCACGGAGGGACTTATTGAGTGGTTGCTCGACTTAATGACCACTGAGTTAGGACAGTCTAAATCTTTAGGTTGGTCACTGCCTTTATGGCGAGCAGCTTTACGTCGCGTCGATAGAAAAGTCTCACCTGCGCGTTATGGCGGTGCCATTTTAATGGGGATCAATGGCTGCGTGGTCAAAACTCATGGCAAGTCGGATGAGCGCACATTTCGCTACGCTCTGGAATATGTCAGCGAACAGATTCGCTCGGGACGCACAAAGAAACTCAATGACTTTTATCAAAAGACCTATGCAGTAGGTTCTCTGTCAGCCTCCATTAATGTACAACTTGTTACAAACCCATCGCAGTAATCGGTGCAAAACATGAAATTTTTTGGCAAAATACGCGCTGAAAAAATACACGACAATATTGACTGCCGATGGCGATCTTATGGCTAGTGGTTGAAAAATTCGCCTTTCTTAATTCAGTTCTAAAATCAGAGTCATATTTCTGTACAACACTAATAAAAATACAACAAGTAAGGAAACTGCATGACCGATGTAATTGCATTCTTTCCAGGTCAGGGCGCTCAATATATAGGCATGCTGGCAGATCTTGCCGAACATTACCCTGAGGTTGAGTTAACGTTTGCTGAAGCTTCTGACGCTCTTGGTTTTGATTTGTGGGCACTGGTAAACGACGCTAGCGATACTGGCGAAGCTGTACTCAATTTAACTTCCAATACGCAGCCAGCATTGCTTGCTGCTAGTGTCGCCTCGTGGCGCATCATTAAACGTGAATGCCCAGCATTACGTGTTGTCGCGGGCGCAGGTCATTCGCTGGGCGAATATTCCGCATTGGTCGCCGCCGATGCCATTGATTTTGCTGACGCCATACGTTTAGTAAGACGTCGTGGACAATTAATGGAACAAGCCGTTCCAGAAGGCAAGGGTGGAATGGCTGCCATTCTCGGGCTTGATGATGATGCCATTGGTGCTGTGTGTGCAGATGCCGCAGACGCCGGTGTCGTAGAGCCTGCAAATTTTAACGCACCCGGTCAAATTGTTATTGCTGGTGAATCTGATGCGATAGAACGAGCCATCGAACTGGCCAAAGCTGCGGGTGCTAAACGTGCATTATCATTGGCGGTGAGCGGTCCGTTTCACTCATCATTGATGCGTGCAGCTGCTGATGATTTTGCTGTCGATTTAAAAGCAATTCATTGGCGCGCCCCAAAATTTCCGGTATACCACAACGCCGATAATGATGTGGCTACCTTAGTGGAAATCCCTCAGCGGTTGCTTGAACAGCTCTACAGTCCTGTTATTTGGACTGGTGCCGTTGCGGCGGTTGAGACCAAAGCCGCGGTTGCAGTTGAGTTTGGTCCGGGTAAAGTGATCGCTGGTTTGGTAAAGCGCATTAACAAAGAATTGCCTGTGCTTGGTACAGGCAGTGTCAGTGCTGTGGATGCCACCATCGCTCAAATTCAAGGATTGCAGCCATGAACGATTCAGTTCAACCTCTAGCGCTTGTCACCGGCGCTTCTCGTGGTATTGGCTTAGCCATTGCCCAGCGTTTTATGCGCGACGGATATCGTGTGATAGGTACCGCGACCACCGAAAGTGGTGCTGAAACATTACGTCATACGTTACAGGCTCACGGCAAGCAGCATGACGCACGAGTTCTTAATATTGCTGACTCAGAGCAAACCGAAGCAGCTATTAATGAGTTGTTAGGCGCTTTTGGTGTTCCTCTGGTGGTAGTTAATAATGCCGGAATAACTCGAGATAATTTATTTTTAAGACTTAATGAAGACGATTGGTCAGCAG
>JARGOI010000406.1 GCA_029212275.1 Thalassolituus sp. | reverse complement strand
AACGCGGCCATTTATTCGCCACCACCTTCCAGTTAAAGCCCGATTGAAACACACACTGAGATAATACCGACAGCCAACGGTCGTCAGGAATCTTCGCCAACTTAGCCGCAGGCAAAGGCTTACTGATGTGCGCTAGCTTCAGCTTAAAATCAGGATGTTTGGCTTCGGCTTGTTCAAGGTAATGGCTAAATGAGAGCACGGTGGTGTCCGCTATTGGAATCGGGAAACCAGTTTATCAAGCTGCGGCTTAGGAGCAAGGCGCTAGCTGTTTTTTAAATGATGAGCATGGCGACACACTTCTTTGACGGGTAACGGCCCGCCGTGGCCCATATAAAAGGTGGTATGCCCAGTGTCAGCCAACTTGAGCAAGGCATTCCCTACAGCCTGAGGATCATCTTCAAACGGTGGTTGTTTTGCCCGCCCGGTAAACATAATGCCACCAAGCAATATGCCCGAGGCAATCAAATCACCCACAAGGGCGGACTTATTCTCCAGCAATACCGAGAGGGAGCCTTGTGTGTGGCCAGGGGTGTGAACCACCGAGCCGTTAAACCCATAAGATGAAAGATCCAACGTCTCGCCATGTGTCAGCAAAATATCCGGTTCAAACGGCGTGTACGGCTCAAACATTAACCCCGTTTTAATAAACAACTTACCAAACCAACCCGTTGCGCAAAACATCATCGGCTTTTCGCGGCGGTAATAAGGCAAGTCATCAGCATGAGCAATAATAGGTGCGTCAGATAACGCTTTAAGCGTGGCGGCATTCCCCGCGTGATCAACATGCGCATGAGTAATAACAATCAGCTTTATATCGTTATAATTCAAACCAATATCACTCAACGCCTTAGCGACATGACGCTCGGTGCCGGGTAATCCGGCATCCACCAGAATCGCATTTTTAGAATCATGAATTAAATGAGCATTCACCAGCCCCAGTGGTAATATCGACACACGCTTAATTTGAATGTCATGCATAACGAATTCCGTTTTCAATTGAATCACCGACATCATTACTGCATAAAAGAAAGGCCACAAGACGGCACTTTTTAGTGCCCTAGTTGAGTAGGTCTAGAAAAGTAGGTCTAGAAAGGAGAGCGCAATGACTAAGGAAGTGATCAGGCCGTGGCACATCGACAATCCACAATCTTGCCCTATGGTCGTGACGGTTAGCGTCATTGGCGGCAAATGGAAACCCATCATCCTGCACATGCTCTCTACTGGAATAATGCGACACATCGAACTGAAACGAAATATTCCCCCCATCAGCCAAAAAGTACTCACCCAACAACTACGTGAATTAGAAGAAGACGGCGTTGTAGTACGTACTGTCTATCCGGAAGTGCCGCCTAAAGTAGATTATGGATTAACTGAGAAAGGGCAGAAACTAGTGCCGGTGTTGAATGCGCTGTATGAGTGGGGGGAAGAGAATCGGTAAGGTTTTTTCGAGTACCAGAATTAAGTCGCCAGTTTATCAAGCTGATGCTGGTGGGCAAGGAACGAAAGAATTATTTGTTGGGTTACGCGCTTCGCGCTAACACCAACCTACGATTCTTCAGCTGCTTTTAAAGTAGTTCACTCCCATTCCGAGGATTATGATGACCACAGTAATAGATCCTAAGTTAATTAAAATATCGACACGCATCATTTATATTTTTTATGAAGTTAGGGTAATTTAAATGAGAATTAAGTATATTTTTCATTATGATGCGATAATTTAAGTGAGAAGTATGGATAAAGTTATTGGAGGCATATTCGGGTTTTTTATAGGTGGTTTTTGGGGGCTGTTACTAATACTATTATTTACTGAATTTTTTTTAAATATTCATGAAGATCCAACGATAGGCATGCTTATTGGTTTGTTATTAATTTTCATTACACCTGTATTTGCGATATTGGGAGCAATAATTGGTATTGTTTTTGTAGTTAGAACAGGCAGTACTCGTGGTAAATAGTGATTTTATTTATAGTAATTATTAATATTTTGTTGGATTAGCGATAAACGCTAACCCAACAAGCCCTACTAAATAATCATTCTTATAGACGTCTCACCTTAATCGACTTCCCTTTAATACGGCTCTTTTCTAACAAGCGCAAAGCGTCGTTGGCAACGTCACGCTCGATCGCGGCATACGCAGAGAAATCCAACACGGTGATGTTGCCAATGGCGTCGCCAGATATTTCGCCTTTGGCGGTTATGGCGCCGACAATATCGCCTGGACGTAACTTGCTCTTACGGCCTTCTGCAAAGCACAGGGTCACGTACGGTGGTTTTTCGATATACGCAGGCGGATTGGTCAGTTCTTCTTTAGACAAAACTGGTACATGGTGGCCTATTTGGTCTACTACGGCTTTGCGGCGGCTGTCTTCGCGATCAGAGACAAGGCTGATTGCTAAGCCTTCTTTGCCGGCGCGTCCGGTACGGCCAATACGGTGCACATATACTTCTGGGTCGCGTGGCAGTTCGTAGTTCACTACCGCCTGCAAGTCGTCGACATCCAATCCACGAGCGGCGACGTCGGTGGCAACCAAGCAGTGTGCGCTGTTTTGTTTGAAGCGAATGTACACTTGATCGCGGTCGCGCTGTTCCAAATCACCGTGTAAGGCGAGGGCAAGGTAGCCCTGGTCGCGTAGGGCGTAAGTTACGTCTTCGACGTCTTGTTTGGTATTACAGAACACCACGGTTTGCTGGATACCAAAGTGTCCCATGGCTTGCAGTAAGGTTTCGGTACGATTTTGACGAGTACACATAATCATGTGCTGCTCGATGGTATT
>JARGOI010000017.1:11687-16686 GCA_029212275.1 Thalassolituus sp. | reverse complement strand
ATGATTACGGCCATGTTTTTGACTAAGCAATTGTTAATTGATTGGCGCAAAGGGGAACAATATTTTAACAAGATGTTGGTAGACGCCGACTTTTCTGCCAATAATGGCGGATGGCAGTGGAGCGCATCGACAGGTGCCGACGGAGCACCCTATTTTCGAATATTTAATCCGACCACACAATCCGAGCGTTTTGATAAGCGAGGAGAGTTTTTAACGCACTATTTGCCCGAATTAACCGAATTACCCGAGAAGTCGCGTCATGATCCAAGTGATAAAGAACGTGACCAAACAGGTTATCCTAAAGCCATTGTTGATCATAAATTTGGTCGAGAACGTGCTTTAGCAGCCTTTAAACAGATTACTGAGTCCTAACGCTAAGGCGTGGAGAACCGAATGAGTCAACCTAATCGACCGAAAAGTACCAATACAACACCGCCTCCGCGCTCTTTGCTAGGTAATATTATTCGCTGGTTTGATTCGTATGCAGGTCGTGACGAAAGCATGACCAGTACCGAATTTAACTGGGTGCGTGTCATTCCCTTTTTATTATTGCACTTGGCCTGTTTCGCGGCTTTATACACGGGTGTCAGTACCACCGCCATTGTGGTGTGTATGGGTCTTTTTTGGTTGCGTATGTTTGCCATTACTGCCTTTTATCACCGCTATTTTGCCCATCGTAGCTACAAAACCAATCGATTTTGGCAGTTCATTTTCGCTTTGATTGGAAATATGTCAGCCCAGCGTGGGCCACTTTGGTGGGCGGGGCATCACCGCTGCCATCACCAACACTCGGACACCGAACAAGATCTCCACTCGCCAGTAAAGCATGGGTTTTGGTGGAGTCACATGGGTTGGTTTACCTGCGATGCCAGTTTTCATACGCCTTTGCATCGCATTAAAGATTTCGCGCGCTTCCCAGAACTTCGCTTTTTAGATCGCTTCGATGGTTTTGCGCCCTTACTGCTAATTGCCATTCTATATATCTCGGGTGAACTGATGGCAGCCTTTGCACCGTCATTTAATACCAACGGTGCACAGTTGGTGGTATGGGGGTTTGTTATCTCTACGGTGGTGCTTTTTCATTCCACGGTGACCATTAATTCACTGGGACATATTTGGGGGAAACGTCGTTTTGATACCGGCGATGACAGTCGTAATAATGGATTTTTGGCGTTACTCACGTTAGGTGAAGGCTGGCACAATAATCATCATCGCTGGGCCGTATCTGCGCGTCAGGGATTTTACTGGTGGGAAATAGATATTTCTTACATGATTCTAAAAGTCATGAGCTGGATGGGCATTGTCTGGGATTTAAGCCCTGTTCCGGCCAAAGTGCTGGAAGAAGGACGTCAACAAAATCGTTCTGATCGTACAAAAGGATAAACAATGACGGTCAGCGCGCGCCACCAAGCATTCTTCCAACTTTACGATGCACTCAAGCCCGGTAATACCTCTGCCGAGCTTCTTCGCCTTGTATACGCAGACGATGTCATCTTTATTGATCCGTTCCATCAAAAGCATGGTATCGACGAACTCGAAGTCTATTTCACGGGTCTATATGAAAACGTGACTGAAATTCGATTTAATTTTGGTCGCGTGATCGAACAAGACAATCACAGTTGCGTGCAATGGCTAATGACCTTCAAACATCCCGCATTGCAAAAAGGCCAACAAGAAATTGATGTCAATGGTGTCACATTAATTGAATGGCAAAATGATAAAATCGTGCGACACCAAGATGTATTTGATGGTGGCGAAATGCTGTACCAACATATTCCGGTCTTGGGATGGGCCATCAATAAAATTAAGGATCGCATGCAATGAGTAATGCACCAGAACTTAGTAATCAAATCATTTGGTTGACCGGCGCTTCTTCAGGCATTGGCGAAGCCGTAGCTGAAATGCTCGCTTCACGCTGCAAAACCTTATACATCAGTGCAAGAAGTGAAGACAAGTTGAACGCTTTAGCTAAACATCATAGCAATGTTAAAGCCTTGCCTTGCGACATTACCGACCCAAGTTCACTCGCCGATGCAGCCAAAATCATTGAACAAGAAAGCGGTTATCTGGATACCCTGATTGCCAATGCAGGTACGTGCGAGTACGTGGACGTGAATAACTACGAAGCGGATATGTTTCGTCGTGTTCTAGAAACCAATTTTCTAGGCCTTACTAATACAGTTGGCGCTGCACTGACATTATTAAAGGGTTCGAAGCGCGGTTATATTGTGGGCGTCAGCAGCTCGGTGAGTTTTTTACCAATGCCGCGCGCGCAAGCTTACGGTGCCAGTAAAGCGGCGGTAAGCCACTATCTTGAAGCAATGAAAGCCGATCTCGCTGGGTGTGGCATTGATGTCTCCGTGGTCAGCCCAGGGTTTGTGAAAACACCACTAACCGATGTGAATGACTTTCCAATGCCAATGCTGATGGAGGTCGATAAAGCAGCCCAAGCCATGATTAATGGCATCGAGCGCCGCCAGTGGCACATTCAGTTTCCAAAGCGCTTCACCATTATGCTCAATATCATCGGTCATCTACCGGCGTTCATTCGTCACCGTCTGACCGCAAAAATGTCTCGCTCTAATGCTTCATAGAAAGCATGTATGATGAAAATAAAAAAATGACAGATGACCAGTGATAAGTGGCATAACATCAACGATTATTACGATGTTGCCCGATACATCCAAAAACCCATTCTATACGTATAACTAAGTATGATTGCGAACAATACAAGGATATTATTTCGATGAAAAAACGCATTGCCATTGTTGGTTCCGGTGTTGCTGGACTGACCTGTGCGTGGCTCTTACGCGAGCGCTATGATGTACATCTCTACGAAGCAAATGATTATTTGGGTGGCCATACACAAACCACCGATGTCGAAGTCGCTGGTAAAAGCTATCCGGTAAATACCGGTTTTATCGTATTTAATGATTGGACCTACCCTAACTTCATCAAACTGATGGAGCAAGTGGGCGCTGAGAGTGAAGACTCGGATATGAGTTTTAGCGTGAAATGCGAACGCTCTGGTCTCGAATACAATGGCCACACGCTGAACAGCCTGTTCGCACAACGCCTTAATGTGTTGCGCCCGTCTTTTTGGAAAATGATTCGCGATATTTTACGCTTCAACAAAGAAACGCGAGCAGGTTTGGCCGACGATTCGCTCAATAAAACCGAAACTCTTGGCCAATATTTATCTCGCCAAGGCTACAGTGAAAGCTTTCGTAAGCACTATATTATCCCTATGGGGGCGGCAGTGTGGTCTTCAAGCGAAGAAATGATGATGGAATTTCCATTGTATTTCTTTGTACGATTTTTTAATAATCACGGCATGTTGAGTGTGGATGACCGTCCACAGTGGCGCGTTATCAGTCGTGGATCGCGCAGCTATGTCGAAAAAATTCAAGCCGCACTGCCCCCGTCACAAGTGTATTTAAATACCCCGGTGACCAAAGTGTTGCGCAGCGATGACTCAGTGACAATCACCAGCGAGCGCGGTGAAGACACATTCGATGAAGTTATTTTTGCTTGTCACAGTGACCAAGCCTTAAAAATGTTGGGCGATGCATCTGCCACCGAAAAAGAAATCCTTGGCGCTATTCCCTACAAGATGAACGACGTTGTGTTGCATACGGACCACTCTATTCTTCCCAAAAAACGTTTGGCTTGGGCAGCGTGGAATTATCATATTGGTCAAAAGCACCAAGACTCGGTCGCCGTGACCTACTACATGAACCGTTTGCAAAATTTTGACGATGCGCCAGTGCATTTTTGTGTCACCTTGAATAAAACCGCCGACATCGATCCCAATAAAATCATTCGTCAGTTCCGTTATGCGCATCCGGTATTTACCTTGGAAGGCATGGCCGCCCAAGAACGACATCATGAAATCAGTGCGCAAAATAATACGCATTTCTGTGGTGCTTATTGGTTTAATGGGTTTCACGAAGACGGTGTACGCAGTGCCCTGAGAGTGACAGAAGTGCTTGGGGTTGAACTCTAATGACACGCCTCAGCAGTGCCTTGTTCAGCGGTATGGTGCGACACCGTCGCTATCATCCGCGTGAACACCTGCTGCAATATCAGGCCTTTATGGTCTGGTTAAATTTAGACGACGCAGATGCCTTACTGAAACGCTTACCTTTTTGGGGCACCGGTCGCTTTTCGTTAGCACGCTTTCGCCGAGAAGATTATTTTATCCAACCGGGGTTAGCGTTAGACACTTCGGCAATGAATCTTAAACAGCATGTGTGTGACGCTTTTCAACAAGAAACGGGCCTATTACCTGCGCAAATATGTATTATGACGAATTTGCGTTATTTCGGTTATTCAATTAATCCCGTGTCTTTTTATTATGCCTACGATCAAGATGATCAACTGCTTGGTATTCTGTCAGAGATCACCAACACACCCTGGGGTGAGAAGTTTCATTACACACTGACAACATCGAATCCTTCTTACTCAAAAAACGCTAATTTAAAAGACGCTAATTTAAAAGGTGCAATAGACCATGGTAATAACCTTGCTATTGTTCCTGAACATATTCACACCAACACATCACAGCTAACGCGCTACCGCTATCGCTTTCAAAAGGTGTTTCACGTATCGCCATTTAATCCTATAGACATGCGTTATGTGTGGAGCATGCCCGACATAGAAGATCAGTGTTTTATTCATATGCAAACATTTAATCAAGATCGACTCGACTTTGATGCCACCATGGATATGACACGAGAACCACTTAACTCGAGGTCGGCTTCCGCTGTTTTACGTCGTTTTCCATTAATGACATTGAAGGTTTTATGGGGAATTTACACCAATGCCATGCGTCTATTTATTAAGCGTGTGCCTTTTTACGATCACCCTCGCAATTCGCCAACGCGCGATTTACGCGAACATTTGAATACTCGACAGGAATAATCTTTATGAAAACTCTGACCGTTTCCGCCGACAATATCTCTTGGGTAGATCGTCTCTGCCGCAGTGGATTATTTCG
>JARGOI010000017.1:0-11587 GCA_029212275.1 Thalassolituus sp. | reverse complement strand
CATTACGGCTGTAAAGTCACCACCACTACGATTTCCGAAGAACAATACGCATGGGCTGAAGAAAAAGTTAAAGCTGAAGGTCTGGAAGATAAAATCACCTTATTAAAAGAAGACTACCGAGCGCTTGAAGGTCAGTTTGATAAATTGGTGTCTATCGAAATGATCGAGGCTGTTGGCTGGCAGTATTTAGATACTTACGTTGCGACAATCAGTCGACTATTAAAAGACGATGGCATCGCGTTAATACAAGCCATTACCATTGACGATCAAAACTACGAAGCGGCGAAAACCGACGTCGATTTTATTAAACGTTATATTTTCCCCGGCAGTTTTATTCCATGTGTTAACGCGATTCAAAACTCAGTCACTAAATCCAGCAACATGAAAATGATTCACATGGAAGACATAACGCCACATTATGCGCGTACTTTAGACGCATGGCGTCAGCGCTTTTTAGGCAATAAAGAAAGCATTAAAGCATTAGGATACAGCGACGATTTTATTCGCTTATGGGATTTCTACTTTGCCTACTGCGAAGGTGGTTTTACCGAGCGCGTCATTGGCGATGTGCATTTGATGTTTGCCAAACCCCTTAATCGTCGCAATCCAATCTTAGGTAACTTGTAGACTAAGCAATGGTGTTATAAATTATCTCTATTAAAAGCCTAAGTCATAGCATTAAGGAGCGAGTATTCCAGTGAAAATTAAAATCATTAACTTTATTGGTTTTCAGGTTTGCTGGTTTGCTTGTGTGTTTGGAGGAACACTCTGGGCTGCGCCTTTGGTAACCCTGTATATGCTTATCCATACTCGTTTTGCCAATGGTTACGAATGGCGTCTAATGACAGCCATTTCTCTGATAGGCATAGCCATAGATATGTTGTGGCACACCTTAGGCTTGACTGCGTTTCCTGATACCCAATCGCCACTCATACCCATTTGGTTAATGTTGTTATGGTTGGCTTTCTCCGCCACCATGCTGCACTCACTCAATCATTTTTTTACCCGTCCGTGGTTGATTGGTTTACTTTCTATGGTCTCTGCGCCACTCAGTTACTTCGCAGGCACCCGTGCAGGTGCTATCGAAATAACGAATCAAGGCTACATTGCCATCGCATTAGAATGGGGAGTGTTAATGTTTTTAGCAGCGTTACTGCATCAAAAATATCACTCTAGACTATCGACCTAAGCTATGAGTGTTCATTACCCCTGAGCATTTAGAATAAGGCTCTGGGTGAACTATCAACCTCAATTCTTACTCATAGATAGCAACAAAAATATTGATTCGAAATTAATGATAATATTTTTTAATACACGTTTGTGAAAAAACCAAAGGAATGCACGATGAAAACACTGCTCAATGCTATGTTCAGTTCTATTTTATTAACGAGTGCAACCTTTTCTGCCTATGCGCAAGATACGCAATATGCCGGTAAGGCTTATGATTTAAAAACCGACGAGTTGGTGTACAGCGAACATCACGATGTCACTTATAAAAACGATACTTTATTCGAAAGAAAGGTCACGTACAAAACACCCGATGATAAGACCTTTGCGACCAAAGATAATCGATACACTAACGCAGTGACTACGCCCGAATTCACCCTTAAAGATACTCGTATTAACTACCAAGAAACGGCATCTTATGATGGTGAACGCTGGACGCTCAGTTATACCGAAGACGGTGAAATTAAGAGCAAAGAAATCGGCAAACCAGACAACACTCCTGTCATTGATGCAGGCTTTGATGAATTTGTCAGAGCCAACTGGGAAAAATTACTCAAAGATAAAACCGTCCGCTTTTCCTTTGCGGTGCCTTCTCGTTTGGAATGGGTAGATTTTCGTTTAATTCCGAAAAAACATACGGATACCGAACTGCGCGTTGAAATGCGTTTAGAGTCACGGATGTTGTCTTGGTTAATGGACCCAGTACAACTTACCTACGAAATATCCACAAAACGTTTGCTGCGCTATCAAGGGCTTACAAATATTCTTAACACCTCGGAAGAAAGTATATACGCCGATATTCGTTATGAGTATCCCAAGGATTAACGAGCACGATCAATCCGTTCGCACAGCATCAATGTGCCATCGAAAAATCGTAATGAAGGTCGATGCGTTTCATCAGGATCGATGCTATAGAGGTGCTTATTGGCAACCGCTTGCATGCTTGGGTATCTCAACCAGCGTTGTTGCCATTGCTGATTGCCAGTCTTAGCACTGGCAATAATAATTTGTGGATCGGCCTGAATAACCGCCTCCTCACTCACCAAAGGCGCAGGCGCTGGACTGTCAGCAAATAAATTTCTTCCGCCACACATAACGATCGCTTGATGAATAAACGTGTCGCTATTTTGTGACATCAGTGGCTGATCACCCAATTGAAAAAAAACATTCACTGGCGCTTTATCTTGATAGCTTTTTATCTTTGCTAAGCGTGACTGTGCCTCTACGAGCAACAATTTTCCTAGCGCTTGTGTCCCAGAAAGTTCGGCCATCCACAGGATGTCATCCAAGATATCTTGGTGGTTTTTAGGCGCTGAAATAAACACCGGTATGTTAAGCGCTTTAAGCTGTTCGATAACTCGGTGCGGATTGGCATCTGGCCAAGCGATCACAACATCAGGCTGCAGGGCCAATATTGCCTCTACGTTTATGCCTTGATAACCACCTATTACAGGGATTTTTTGCGCCGCAGGTGGATAATTTGAATAGTCCGTCGTAGCAACGATCTTATCGCCAGCGTTTAAAGAAAATAGCAGCTCGGTAATGTGTGGACTCAAACTAACAATTCGATTTACAGGCGTATGTATATCGTAAGAATTGCCGTGACGATCTTCGATAATATCTGCCACGCTGGTGTTTGTCGTGGTTATCATAGTGATAAACATAGAGATAAAAAGAGCGAGTTGTTTCATCCTAAAACATCCTAGAGAGCCACCAGAGAAAGGCACCTTAAAAGACTTTATATAAAGCATAAAAAAATCGCTGATTGCGCTGACTTTTTTGAGAGATGTTTAAACATCGTCCAATGGCTCGCCATCCAGCAAACACAAACTGCTTAACTCTGGATGATTTAAATTAACTTTCACACGCAGCAATCCAGCAAAAGGAATCGACATCTGTGTCATTGCCTTGGGATCTAATCTGAGCAGTTGATACATTAAAATACGCATGACGCCACCATGAGTAACCAGCAACATATGTCTTGCTGGTAATTGTAAAAGTTCTTGCCACGCGTAGCTTACTCGCTCATTTAAGGCGGCTACAGATTCACCTCCGGGTGCTTGAAAGTTGAGAGGATCATGCCAGAGCGACTGAAAGTTCTCACTACTTTCATCCATCAACTCTGACATGGGACGATTTTCCCATTGTCCATAATCAATTTCAGCCCAAAGCTTATCCACCGTTAATGGAAGTTGCATCACATCAGCCACGCCTTTGGCACTAACGTAACAACGTTGCAGTGGTGAGGTGATCACCTGCTCCCAAGATTTGTCGTGTCGCGCCAATCGAGCAGAAAATTGGCGATGCCCCAATTGGGTCAGTGCATGATCGGTGGTGCCACGCAAAACGTTTCCACCCTCAGGTTCGCCATGGCGAATGATATCAATCGTTTTGATGTGGTATTCGTAATCTACGGCCATGCGCTGCTCTAAATTCTATTCGTTAAAAGACACGTTGCTTGAGTTTATTGAAGATCAAAAACGCGCTCCAGAATAATTCGGAGACACGCTAGCAACCAGCCGGTAACAGTCTACACTCAACAGAGATGACTGAAAAACCCAGCCAATCACTCATTTCAGAAGCATCTCTACTCGATTCTGCTCTGAATTCTCAAATTGTTTACGTCATTGGAGTCGCCATGAACGAATCTTCTATGAACCAAGATAAAGACTTTGCCGAAATGCGCATGGAACCACGCTGGATTTTAAAAAGTACCGTAAGTGTATTTGAGCATAGCGGCAACGATTGCCTAGGATTTGTGGTTAACTGGTCGACCGGTGGTTTGATGCTCTACTCTTACCAATGCTTACCTAAAGGCACTGAAATGCACGTTGATATTGTAGATATATTGAATGATACGGATCACCGAATCGCCACTTGTAACATCGAAGTGCTTTGGAGCCGCGAATTCAATCAAAGCATGTTCGGCCAAGGTTGCAAAATCGTTTCCAAGTCAGACATATTCGACAATATGATGAAAGACTATTGCATCAACTAAGTGTTTATTGATCGTAGTGTCTTAATTGTACTGCAGATGTTAAGAATTCTCTTAAGTTGCCCCAAGGCGTGTTGAAATACTGTTCATTACATGGTGTTATTCGTAGCTGTTAAGTATATTTACTGATCAAGCGAGGCAACATGTTGCAACTAGGTATTGACTTAGGTGGCACCAAAATCGAAATCGTCGCGTTAGATGAACATGGCCACGAACTTTTACGACGTAGAATCCCCACCCCAAGCCACAGCTACGATGCAATTCTTGCGACACTCATTCAACTCATTAACGATGCCTCTGCACAATATCAGGGTCCAGCAACCATCGGCTTGGGTATACCGGGCGCCTTATCTTTTCAAACCGGTCTGGTTAAGAATGCCAACACTCAATGCCTAATTGGGAAAGATTTAAAAGGCGATTTGGAACGTGCATTACAACAGCCTGTGGCCATTGCCAACGACGCCGACTGTCTTGCCTTGTCGGAAGCAACCGACGGTGCCGGAGCCGGTTATCAAAGTGTGTTTGCTGTTATTTTGGGCACAGGCTGCGGCGGTGGCTGGGTAATCAACGGCCATTTGGTCGGCGGACCGAATGCCATTAGCGGTGAGTGGGGTCATAATCCTTTAACTTGGCGTAATGACAGTGACGACCAGGTACTCTGCTATTGTGGCCAGATAGGCTGTTTAGAAAGTTTAATTTCTGGTACTGGATTACGCCGCCAAGCACTTAGCGAAACTGGCATCAATCAAACCGCACAATTGTGGATAGAATCTGCCCGAGCTGGCGATCACATCGCATCAGAGGTCATGGAAAAGTACTACGTTCGTGTCGCTAAGGCGTTGGCGTCGATCATTAATATCATGGACCCTCATGCCATCGTCGTCGGTGGCGGGGTGTCTAATATTCCAGAGTTATATCAGCGCGTGCCGCAACTCTGGCAAAAGTGGGTGTTCTCCGACACGGTTGTTACTCCCCTATTGCATTCTAAGTATGGCGATTCAAGCGGCGTACGCGGCGCGGCTTGGCTAGGTGCGAGTGCAGGTAAGAATAGCTAAGCTCTACTGGTAATCAATTTACTAAAGCCTAGCGCGATAACGCGACCAATCAAATGCAGGCCCCGGATCGGTTTTTCGACCTGGGGCAATGTGTTCGTGACCAGTAATTCTTTCGTTGGTGATCTCAGGATACGTAGCGATCAATGCGTGCGTTGTTTTTATTAGTGCATCGTATTGAATGTCAGCATACGGCTCGGTATCGGTGCCCTCCAATTCAATACCAATGGAAAAATCATTGCAGTTTTCGCGTCCTGCAAAGCACGATTGACCAGCATGCCATGCACGCTCGTTAAAATTCACAAACTGAATGATGTCCCCACTGCGCTCAATTAATAGATGACTCGACACCTGCAACTCGGCAATGGTCTCAAAATAAGGATGTTCGTGAGGTTGCAAATCATTGCAGAAAAAACGCTCGACACAGCCCGTTCCAAACTGCCCAGGCGGCAAGCTGATATTATGAATCACCAACAAAGAGACTTCTGGCAACGCAGCTGAAGAAGACGGGGGACGTTGGTTTTTATTGGGGGACGGACACCAGCGTGCCGCACTTAAACGTCCATCAACCACTTTCATTCTACTCATTACCTTTAAAAGAATGGTTTTTTCTCAATTAGTTTATTTTCTAAAACACAATTCGTCATCAGCAACGCCTGCTAGCAAACTCACATGACCAATGTATTAAGGTTGCATTAACCAAGTGGCCATTTACCCCCCATCCAGTTTGGCACATGCAGTGCTTGCAGATATAGTCTTTGGTTAATTGCAAAACTAATCAAGCAGATTAAATAAACCAGATAACGGAACTGACCATGATTGAAGTGCTGAATACGATAAATAGTATTGCTTGGGGCGCGCCTATGTTGGCGCTAATCGCGATCACCGGAATGTATTTAACCGTTGGTTTAAAAGTGTATCCCATGCGCAATCTATTTAAAGGATTTGCGGAATTGTGGCGTGGCCGTCAAGCCACAGGTAAGGGTGAGATCAGTGGCTTTAATGCGTTAATGACATCACTGTCGGCGACCATAGGCACCGGTAATATCGCTGGGGTTGCCACCGCTATTGCCTTAGGCGGCCCCGGAGCCATGTTCTGGATGTGGTTGATTGCCTTAGTCGGCATGGCCACCAAATATTCCGAAGCCGTATTAGCCGTTAACTTCCGTGAGAAAAACGCCAAAGGGAATTACGTCGGCGGCCCTATGTATTACATTCAAAATGGCCTAGGCCCAAAATTCAAATGGCTCGCCATGACGTTTGCCTTCTTTGGTATGCTGGCCGGTTTTGGTATTGGTAACGGTGTACAAGCTAACTCGGTCGCCGATGCCATTGGTGGACTCACTATCGCTGGAGGTCACATCCCCGAATGGGCTACCGGCATAGTCATTGCTGTACTGGCAGGTTTGGTATTAATAGGTGGCATTCGCCGCATTTCAGAAGTTGCCGGCAAGCTCGTCCCTTTTATGGCCATTAGCTATTTGCTCGCAGGGTTTGTGTTATTGATTATTTATGCAGATCAAATTCCTGCGGCCTTCGGTTTGATTTTTACCCATGCCTTCACCCCGATTTCTGCTGCTGGCGGTTTTGCCGGTGCAACGGTTTGGGCAGCGCTCCGTTATGGCGTAGCGCGTGGGGTATTTTCCAACGAAGCTGGCTTGGGTAGTGCGCCCATTGCGCACGCTTCGGCAGCAACAGACAGCCCAGTTCGTCAGGGCACCATCGCCATGTTGGGTACCTTTATTGATACTATTATTGTTTGTTCGGTCACCGGCTTGGTGATTGTTGCTTCGGGGGCATGGCAAAGTGGAGAATCAGGTGCCAACTTAACGACGTTGGCTTTTTCCAGTGGCTTGCCCGGAGTTGGTCAATATATCGTGGCGATCGGCATGGCCGTGTTTGCCTTCACCACCATCATCGGCTGGTCTTATTACGGTGAACGATGCACCGAATACTTATTCGGCATTAAGGCCATTCCCGTATTTCGTATTGTCTGGATTATCGCCATCCCCATTGGCGCCACTCAGCAGTTAGATTTGGCTTGGTTGATCGCCGATACTCTCAACGCATTAATGGCATTACCTAACCTCGTTGCCTTATTGTTGTTAAGTCCAGTGGTGTTCAAACTCACCAAAGACTATTTAGCAAAAAACAAATAAGTGGCCAAGAACAAACAAGGAAGCTAAAAAACACATTGCAGAGTTGAGCCAAGTGCGCATTTTAATAGTAGAATGCGCTTACTGCATTGGTTCTCCATGACTTTTTTCTCATGATGGTTTACCAACGACATCCTCAACCGCAAAGTAGATCTCATGGACTTAACTCAACACCTGAACGACATCCAAGAATCCGTCGCGCGCGCACTTGCCGAAGACATTGGTCTGGGTAAGGTAGACAATCCGGTGGACATTACCGCGCTACTTATTCCCGCCGACGAACAAAGCAAAGCCCGTGTCATTACCCGTGATCGCGCTGTAATTGCCGGACGCCCTTGGGTCGACGAAGTGTTTCGCCAAGTAGATCCCAGTGTGACCATCGACTGGAAAGTCAACGAGGGTGATTTGGCCCAACCCAACGAAGTGCTGTTTGAACTGCAAGGCAACGCTCGGGCATTACTGACCGGCGAACGCTCTGCCCTCAATTTTTTGCAAACCTTATCCGGCACCGCCACCCTGTGCCATCATTACGCAAGCCTAGTCGAAGGCACCGGCGTAAAATTATTAGACACCCGCAAAACCTTACCCGGCCTGCGTATCGCACAGAAATACGCCGTCACCATGGGCGGTTGTTTTAATCATCGCATTGGTTTGTACGACGCCTTTTTAATTAAAGAAAACCATATCATGGCCGCTGGCAGCATTACCGCCGCCGTTAAGCAAGCCAAAGTGATCGACGCCAGCAAACCTGTCGAAGTTGAAGTCGAAAATATGCAGCAACTCGACGAAGCCATCGACGCCGGCGCCAACATCATCATGCTCGACAACTTCACACCCGAACAAATGCGCACAGCCGTAGCGCATTGCCAACAACGCAGTGCAGAAAGCAAACAAGAACGAGTCAAACTCGAAGCCTCCGGCGGTATCAATCAAGACACCCTGCGCAGCTATGCCGAAACCGGTGTCGATTTTATTTCCATTGGTGCGTTAACCAAAGATTGTAAGGCCACGGATTTGTCGATGAGAATGATTGGGGGAAACTATCTAGCATTTTAAATGTAGGCTGGGTTAGCGCTAAGCGCGTAACCCAGCAATGATTCGGTTTGAATCTAACCTTTAAAACTAGCCACAGACGTTTAAATTCAAGTGTTGGGTTACGCGCTGCGCGCTAACACCAACCTACTTAACTGGTGACTTTAATCATGACACCCTGCGCAGCTATGCCGAAACCGGTGTAGATTGTATTTCCATCGGTGCATTGACCAAAGTGGGCGTTAACAAAAGGTGCGTTAACCAAAGGTGCGTTAACCAAAGATTGTAAGGCCACGGATTTGTCGATGAGAATGATTGGGTGAAATTATCTAGCATTTTAAACGTAGGCTGGGTTAGCGCGAAGCGCGTAACCCAGCAATGATTCGGTTTCAATCTAACCTTTAAATCTAGCCACAGGCATTAAATTCAAATGTTGGGTTACGCGCTTCGCGCTAACACCAACCTACCTAACTGGTGGCTTTAATCATGACACCCTGCGCAGCTATGCCGTAACCGGTGTAGATTTTATTTCCATTGGTGCTCTCACCAAAGATTGTAAGGCGACGGATCTGTCGATGAGAATGATTGGATGAAACTATCTAGCATTTTAAACGTAGGCTGGGTTAGCGCGAAGCGCGTAACCCAGCAATGATTCGGTTTGAATCTAACCTTCAAATCTAAACATGACGTTTAAATTCACATGTTGGGTTACGCGCTTCGCGCTAACCCAACCTACATAATTAAAAATTCAGCCTGATAACCATCGTAAAAACGACGGGTAAACACGCAAAGCTGACAAAAATTGTCACCGATAACTCGAACAATCAAGAAATATGCAATATTTTGTTATCCAGCGCCAAAAGGGACTTGCGCTGCATAACAGAGATTGGCAAACTCTACGCAGATCACAAAAGAATGTTATGGCGTAAGGCATAAGCTGATCAAATTAACGTCAACCAAAAAATTAATAACAACACGCAAGTGGAGAATCACATGAAAAGACAACAAGGTTTTACTCTAATTGAATTGATGATCGTAGTTGCGATCATCGGTATTCTGGCATCGGTTGCTTTGCCAGCCTACAATCAGTACACACAGAAAGCTAAGTTCACTGAAGTCGTTTCAGCGACTCAGTCTGTTAAAACAGCTATTGATGTTTGCTATCAAGTTGAAGGTGCTCTAACAAGTTGTCTTCCTGGTACAAGAGCTCTGGGTCTGAGCCCTTCTGTACAAGCCGCGGTTGATGGTGCAGATGTTGGTGAACTAGTATCTGGTGTAACTGTAACTGGTGATGCAAACGGTCTGATTATTACATCAACGGCTGTTTCTACTGATGGTTTTGCTGGCGAGACTTTCATCTTAACTTCATCAGACGGTACTTCTAGTAGTGGTGGCGATGCAGGTTCAATCTTTTGGACACGTAGCGGTACTTGTGAAGCTGTAGGTTATTGCTAAGCACTGCGAATGCTTAGTGTTACTAAGTATAAATAACGGGCCTACATGGCCCGTTTTTATTAACTGACGAGTCGTTTTAAATTGCGCAATTTTATTTATATTGCAATCGCACTTGCGTTGTTTGGTTTCACCTATCACTACGGATGGTCAGAATTAGCTTTCCCTAAACGTGTTCGATCTATCGATTCAGCTAATTTTATAAATACAACATTGATTTTAGACATAATTCAGTTTGTCATCATCCATGTATTTCTGTTGATTTTACTTTTTATATTTTTATTTCTAATATCAAAATCTTTAACATCAAATCATAGAAGGTACGATTTACCAGCTTTTTTTATAATAACTTTAATAGCCTTATTCAACATGATAGGTTACGTAAGAAATACATTTCCGCGCTTAGAGTTGTCTAAATTATTTATCTCTCCGTTTTATGAAAATCTAGGACTTTATTCAGGTTCATTAGTTATTCTTTTTATTACTTTATCAGTTTACAAATATATAAAGGAAAATAAACAAATAATTGCGATATATATTTTAGTTGTAGGGTTGTTGTTTTTATCTCCTTATTATAAAAATTTGATAGATTCTAATATATTTTTTTCCAACAAGATTATTTCATCTTCTTTAGCTTCAACTCAAACAAGTTCAACAATTCCGGATATTTTCATTATAGGTCTTGATTCGGTTTCCTATCGACAACTTAAAGATAGTATCGATCACTTGCCAAATATAAAAAATATCATTTATTCTGGAACCAGTTTCACTGAAGCTTATACTCCACTAGCAAGAACAGGTCCAGCTTGGAACAGTGTTTTAACCGGAAGATATCCAGTAAATAGTGGAGTAAGATTCAATCTTAATTTCATTAAGGAGTCGATCTATCAAAACAATCTAGTAAGGAATATATCACAAAAGGGATACACCACTTTTTATGCCCAAGACGAACGACGCTTTAATAATATCAATTCGGATTATGGATTTGATGACGTTGTCGGCCCAAAACTGGGCAGTTCAGATTTCATTATTCCCAATTTTTCAGACAATGTAATTTCTGCTTATTTTACTGATAGCCTTATTGGACAATGGCTTTTTCCTAATTTGTACACCAATAGAGTATCGGATAAAACCTACAAGCCAGAGCAATTCTCTCATTCCGTTGTTGATCGACTAAAAAAAATTGATGGTCCAATATTTCTAGCCGTCCACCATTGCCTCGCTCATTTCCCATACTCTTGGCATAATTCAGGCCCCTCAAATGCAGATGAAATTTTTGCACACAAAAATTCTCTAGCTAAGCTGGATCAGCAAGTAGGTATCCTAATGGACTATTTAAGATCCAGTCACAGATTAGAAAATTCAATCATTATACTTTTATCCGATCATGGCGAAGGTTTAGGCCAAGAACTGGATTTATGGTACGAAGATGATTCCGATTATTCTAATCCACATCGTTTTATAAGAGGGCACGGAGGCAGTATCGCTTCAAAAGATCAATATAATATCGTACTGCATGTGTCTACGCCCAAGGATCGGATGCACGATACTCTAACGGTTGATGACGGTCTCGCTTCATTGGTTGATTTAAGAACAACCATTGAAACCATGATTGGCATCGAAAATGACGGATATGAAGGCATGGATCTGTTTCAACCACGCAATAATCGTAT
>JARGOI010000405.1 GCA_029212275.1 Thalassolituus sp. | reverse complement strand
AAAACCAATAAATACGCAAGAAATCGGACACCCAAGCGGCTGTTTAGCTTATGTGAATTGATTCCTGACGGTTGTGACACCTGCTAACTCCCTATGTGTAATCATCGAGCGATAAAACTATGAATCAAAATTAGCGATTCATTACGCCTTTGTCTATGTCATTTGAGACAAAGTCGTTATTAACTATAGTTCGAAATCGGTAATTTGTTGGGCCTATCGTCGAATTTACAGCAGAGGGGAGATTAGGCGCAGTAAACGAGAAAGCAGTTTCTTATGCCAGCGTTCATCAATATGGGTGGGAATCGATTGCGCAAAGTCTTCCAGCAGCATAGCTTCTACTTGAGTCGCAAATTCTTGGTCTTGTATTAGCGCACAAATTTCGAAGTTAATACGTAGTGACCGATTGTCCATATTGGCACTGCCTACGGTAGACCATTCATTATCTATCAGCATGACTTTCTGATGAAGAAAGCCCGGTGTGTAGGTATAAAACTGAATACGGGCCCGAGTTAACGACGCAACATAGCTGCGTGTTGCTTGTTGTACCATCCAACTATCTGTATTAGCGGGCAACAGAATACGGACATCGACACCTCGTAAACCAGCCAATTGCAGTGCAGAAAATACATTCTGATCGGGAACAAAGTAGGGACTGACAATCCAGCAGCGTTGTTTAGCTTGAGAAATCATGTGGGTGAAGAATAAACTTCCCGTTTCATAATAATCAGCAGGTCCCGTATTAATACACATTACTTTGTAATGACCAGCATGTTCTGGAGCATCCCAAAGTAAATCGGGTTCAAATCCGGTTGCCCAATTCCAATCTTCACTGAATGACATTTGAAACCCCAGACTTGAAGGTCCCGTTATACGCATATGAGTATCACGCCAGTGTCCGAATTTAGGTTCCAATCCTAAATACTCATTACCAACATTGTGACCACCGACAAAGGTGGTATGGCCATCGATGATGACTAATTTACGATGGTTGCGAAAGTTAAGGTTGGCTCGGTTACGAAAACGCAGCGGGTTAAATTGAGTGACTTCAACTCCTGCTTTCCGTAATGGCTTTAGAAAGGATTTTTTTAGTTCACCAGAGCCGATTTCATCGTAAACCAAATAAACACGAATACCTTCTTGTGCCTTTTGGCAAAGAATATCAGCAAACTTTTGGCCGAGGCTATCATCGCTAAAGGTGTAGAACTGGACACAAAGTGTGTGTTTAGCAGTGTCTAAAGCTGCAAAAATACCGTCGAAGGTCGCTTTGCCATTGATCAGTAATTCACAATCATTGCCATTCATCATTGGCACACGGAATAATGACTCCAGTGCACTAGTTATGTCGTCTGAAGGTACAATAGATTCTTTTAGAATTTTGCGGATATTACGTTCTGTGGATATTAATCGATTATCACCATGACGTCGCTTTTTTCGATACCCCTTAAACTTTCGGCTGCCTATTATTATGTACAACGGGATTGCAAGTAACGGCATTAATGCTAATCCCATTACCCACGCCACCGTTCCGGGAGCCGTGCGGCCTCGCCACAAGGCGTCCATCGCAAAAATGATCCCAGCGCTGTAGAGCACTATTGGCCATAACCACCATGAAATGGAATCTAACATCTGGCTGAACTACAGGCCAGCAAGACGCATGAACTCTTCACGTGTTGCTTGATTGGCCCTAAAATCCCCTTTCATGACAGACGTTCTCATCATGGAATTCTGTTTCTGTACGCCGCGCATCATCATGCACATATGTTGAGCTTCAATAATCACGCCAACACCTCGACAGCCCGTGACTTCATGAACTGCATCGGCAATTTGCTTGGTGAGATTTTCTTGAATTTGCAGTCGACGCGCAAACATATCAACGATACGTGCAAATTTAGATAATCCTAACACTTTGCCATCGGGCAGATAGCCAATGTGACAGCGTCCAATGAAAGGCAAGACGTGATGCTCACACAAGGAGTAGAACTCAATGCCTTGGACAACCACCATTTCGTCAGTTTCGCTGGTAAACACCGCACCGTTGACAACTTCGTTGACATCAGTTGTATAGCCACTGGTTAAAAACTGCATGGCCTTAGCAGCTCGCTTAGGGGTATCAAGTAGCCCCTCGCGAGAAATGTCTTCGCCTAGCTCCGAGAGAACGTTTTGGTACAAATTTTCAAGATTCGACATGAGTGTTCCGTAATAAATAAAAAATTGGCTAGATCATACGCCTGATTACTGGGCGGCCATTGTAACTAAAAAATAAAAACTTATACAAAGATTTTATTTGTATAAGTTTTGTCGATGATCGATCAACTAATTGATCACTAAACATTAATAACGCCATTAAAAAGTAAAAGCTTGTTTTGTTTGTACCAATCCAATCTTACTAAGAAATTGAACTACCCCTAAAGGTTCCTTCGAGCCCGTCCAAAAAAGATGCAGTGGTGCATGTGTCTGCCGATTTAAGTGGGCTGAGGTAGGATGATTAATGTCATATACTCGTTTGGCTTGCGCTGCCACTGCTTGACCTGAATCAAGCCACTGAATATTTGGCCAAAGCACTTCTAAGGGGACTCTCAATAGCGGAAAGTGCGTACACCCTAACACAATCATCTGCATTTTCGGATGTTGCATTAGCCAAGAGTTGAGATGTTCAAACAAGGCATCTGACACATCGTCTCCGCCAATATAAGCTTCCGCCAACTCAACTAAATAGCGACTGCCTAAACACTGTACTTCACAATGAGGTGCGAATTGTTCGATTAAATCCTGTGTGTAAGGTCTA
>JARGOI010000404.1 GCA_029212275.1 Thalassolituus sp. | reverse complement strand
TCGTGCAAGAATTGAAAAAATATCTTAAAGGTTGATCTTACAATGCAGACGTTACGCGTAGATTTGGGTGATCGCAGTTATCCTATTTACATTGGTGCGGATTTAATTTCAAAGACTGAGTTATATCAACCGCACATTCATGGACGGCAAGTTTTAATCGTAACCAATGACACCGTAGCGCCATTGTATTTGTCGGCACTTAAAAATGCGCTGAGTAACTACCAGGTCGATACTGTCGTGTTACCTGATGGCGAAGAGTATAAAGACTTAACAACTCTTAACTTGATTTTTGATGCACTGCTAACCCAGCGACACAACCGTACGACCACATTGATCGCCTTAGGCGGCGGGGTCATTGGTGACATGACCGGGTTTGCCGCTGCCGCTTATCAGCGTGGCGTGAATTTTATTCAGGTACCGACCACACTGCTTTCACAAGTAGATTCATCCGTCGGTGGTAAAACCGCAGTCAATCACGCGTTAGGCAAAAATATGATCGGTGCCTTTCATCAGCCATTGTGCGTGATTGCCGATACCGATACATTACAGACGCTTCCTGTTAAAGAATTATCTGCAGGCATGGCGGAAGTCATTAAATACGGCCTCATTTCAGATCCTCTATTTTATAATTGGTTGATAGATAATATCTCCAAGTTGATGGATAAGAATCCGTCTGTGATGACAGAGGCTATTTATAGATCTTGTCAGAATAAAGCCAAAGTGGTTGCTGAAGATGAAAGAGAAGGCGGTATCAGAGCCATCTTAAATTTAGGGCATACTTTTGGTCATGCCATTGAGTCGCATCAAGGGTATGGCAAGTGGTTGCATGGAGAAGCCGTAGGTGCGGGAATGATGATGGCCGCCGATTTGAGTATGCGAATGGGCTTCCTAACATCGACTGAAATTCAGCAATTATCAAATTTACTAATCAGTTCTGGTTTACCCATTCGTGGCCCCGGCGACATGACCATAGAAGATTATCTGTCACGCATGGTTGTCGATAAAAAAGTCTTGGATGGCTCGATTCGACTGGTACTTCTTAAAAGTATTGGTGAGGCCTATGTCACCTCAGATGTACGTCATGATTTGCTGCTTGAAACGTTACGAGAAAGCGGTACATTAGATAAATAATGCCACTGCAGAAGTCACGAAATTGGAAGTGCATGATTAAGGGGTCTGCATGGAAACGGGTTTGGAAGATGAAAAAAAATTGTCATTATCCGTAGATGAATATGACGATATTGCACAAGGTGAATTCAATATGACCGAGTTACTTCCATCTCAAAATGAAACCGTCGAGTTGCTCGCACATTATTCTTCTTACAGCGAACTCTTTGTCGTCGTTGCAGGTCCTGAGGGAAGCGGTAAGTCTGTTATTGCTGAGGCTTTTATCTCTCAACGTGATTTACCTGAAGATACGCTGTTATTAAAAGCGAGCATCATGCTCGACCTTCCCGCTATTTTGAACGCCATTGCTAAACATCTAGATTTACCCAGCGTGTTGGAAGACAGCGGCGAAGCTCGGGAAATGATTCGTGATGAAGTCAAAGCTCGTAAAGAACAAAATTACCGTCTCGTTGTTATTGTTGATCAAGCTGAATTATTAGATATTGATGTACTCAATGATATTGGGCATTTGGCTTTATTGTCACCATCTGCCTTATCATTTATTCTTTTTGGCCGCTCTGAGTTTGAAAATAATTTTCGTCAATCCCCCGCGCAGGCACCATTAACTGTTGTCAATATTCATCCGCTGACGGAAGAAGAAAGTTTTCTATTAATTTCCAGTCGTCCTGAGGGCGAGCATCTTACTAATAAGCAATTAACTTACCTGCATGCTCAGTCAGGAGGTCGCCCAGCTCGTTTGCTTGCAGGGTTAGCGGCTGGTGGCGGCATGTCTGGTAATATAGAAAAAGCCTACGTTGATGATAGAGCACCCCCTAGGTCTACCCCGTTAATAAAAATCTTTATTGTTATTATGCTTCTTACCGGATTCGTCATGGCGGGCTTGTATTACTTTGATCGTAATGAGTTGGCCGTCGAAAATGATGAGCCAACCGTCGATATTCCGGTGATTGATCCAACTAAATTTTCAGAAAAAGATGGTATCGAATCGAATGCTACCGATCAAAAATCTTCGCTTATTGATGATACACCCTCTGAAGATATCCCTTCGGAAAAGACCTCTTCAGAAAAAATTTCTGCTGAAGTATTAACGGGTGAAGAGGAAGGAACGACATCGGAAAATTCGACGGATAGCATAGCGACACCTTCGTCTGATGAGTTGAAAGAACCGAAATCCGTAAGTGATTCTGCTAATACCAAGTCAACAGCAGTCGTTGTTGTTAAAGATGCGACAGACGAAGAGACAGCTACGAACAACGCAACCGCCGAAGATCCTATTGAAGTAGAAAACCTAACATCTGAATCAGCAACGACAGCGACGCCACTTGCTGAAAGTACGGCACAAACAAGACCCGAAATCGCTCCAGCCGATGGCGTCAACAATGAAGGTGTTGCTAGCCGTGGAGAAGAAGTTAAGTCTGCCGCGTCTGAGCCCGATAAAACTGACACTAACGCCAATGAAAACATGAACTCAGATTCCGTTGTATCTAGCCCCGTCGCGTCTGAATCAGCCGCTGAAGTCGAAACACCCACTAATAGCGTTACTGCTTCAGCTGTGGTGGCCAAGCCTTTACCGACAAAAGAAAAAATAATTGGTAGAAGTGGCAGTGATAATCAACCTTACACTTCGGACGAATCCATCTTGTTAGGGATCAGTTCTGGGTATA
>JARGOI010000403.1 GCA_029212275.1 Thalassolituus sp. | reverse complement strand
TTCATCTTGTTAGTGGGAACATCGTATTTGCGTTATGATCACGTGAATTTTTTCGCGCTTATTAATGAGATATTTATGACACCGCCGAATATGAAAAACCCGGTTCACCTGCTGGCCTTTGGCTTAGGCTCAGGATTGGCCAAAAAAGCCCCCGGTACGTTTGGTACGCTGGCGGCATTGCCACTCTGGTGGTGGTGGTTAGCCGATGTTCCGGCCTTGCCGTATTTGGGCGTATTAATTTCTGGTTTCGCCTTCGGTGTATGGATTTGCGATAAAACGTCGCGTGATATGGGTGTACATGATCATGGCGGTATTGTTTGGGACGAATGGATTGGCGTTTGGATTACCCTGTTTGCATTACCTTTAGCGGGCAATATCTGGCAAGACTTAGCTTGGGTGGTTTACGCCTTTGCGTTATTTCGTTTTTTTGACATTATCAAACCTTGGCCAATTAAATGGCTCGATCAAAAAGTCCATGGCGGCTTTGGCATTATGATTGACGATGTGATCGCTGGGATATTTGCCCTAATTATTCTGCAAATGACAGCGCATTTTTTGTAATACGCTAATTTTTTTATTAATTGTATATCTGAATTTATTACTGTTTATTCGGCGAAAATTTCTGCAATTTGCGCTGCAAGCTGCGTCGATGCATGCCTAATGCTTCGGCAGTGGCACTGACATTATTGTTGTTTTCTAACAATACTCGCTGAATATGTTCCCATTCAACTTGAGCCGGTGTCATTGGTTTCGCATCCGCAACAAAGGTCGAAGCCTCGCTCTGCGTATTCTTTTTACCGCAGCCGATGCGTGTTAATAATTCTTGCAACCCGACTGGCTTGGTAATGTAATCGGTGGCACCACGGCGCATTGCTTCAACCGTCGTAGCGATGCTGGCATAGCCGGTCAGGATAATTAAATGCGTTGGCGAAAAACGGTTGGTTAACTCGACAATGGCATCCAAACCCGACTCGCCGTTCATCATCATATCCAACAAAATAGCGTGCACAGGGGTTTGTACAGAGGTGGGTAAAGTGTCGTGTTCATCGAGCAATAACGATTGTGACAGTGCACTCTGCGCCGACGCAAAAGATTCGATTTTAAAATCAGTATATTGCTCTAAACGCCGTTGCAAAACGTCGCGAAAAGTATCGTCATCATCGATAATGATTAATCGGCTCATAATGCTTTTTTCGTGTTACTTGCAATAGAATTTGACGGCGATTTATTGAGTTCAGTTAAATGCAACGGTAATTCAACCGTTGTGATAATATTATCATCAGTTTGCTGCCAGTGTACATTTCCACCTAATTTTTCGATGGTTGCATTACTGATCACGGCACCCACACCAGAGCCTTGCGAACTATCAGTAAACCTTTTACCGAGGATGTTTAAAGATAGTGTTTCAAGTATTTGGCTACTGTTAATAATCCTTAACAACCATACGTCATTTTTAACTTCACCAATTACCAAAACACTATTTTTCTCGGTCTTTTTTGCGGCTTCACAGGCATTGAGTAGTACGCTAATCAATGCCGGTAATAGCGTTCGATCGGTTCGAATAAAGGCTACGTTCGTTGAGGTATTACCCTGCCATTGAATGTTTGCTTCTGGTCTCGCCACTTGCATTAATAATATTAATTTTTGCCAAATATCATTACTGTCGATGTCATAAAATCGTTGGACGCGAATATCATCGGCCACCAAACGCCACTCATCAAGATGCGTTTGTATTCTCTGAAACTGCGCAGTTAAGGTGGGCAACCACAAGGGTGCTTTATTGTCAGTATCGAGCCGTTTATCGAACTGCTCATTCACTTCTTCAAGCAACCAATGAATGGATTGCACCGGGGTCGCAATGTCGTGGGTAAATTGCGCCGCCGCCGTACCGATGGCAAGCAGTTGTTCATCGCGTAGTTGGCGTTCACGTAACTGGCGAAGATCCTGTTCTTGATCGGCAATTTTACGGCGAAAATACAATACCACGCCTGCCACCAGCACGCTGGTGATCACAAAACCAAGGATCATACCCTGAAAGTGCCCAATCATACTGTCGCTCATATTCGCAGCCATTTGGCCGGACATGTGACTTGCATGATCGTGTGCATTTGGAGACATCAAAAATAGCTGAGAAACTTGTGCCAAAACACTGATAGTTAACAACAACAACGCCGACACTATAGGCAACAACATAAATGCCAAGACCACCGGAATCAGCAAGATCGCGCTAAACGGATTACTGGCAGCGCCATTGATCGCAATAATGGCATTCACTAACACGATTTCGATTAATAGCAGCATGGCTGTTGTTAATGACGAGGGGGGAACCCCTTTTGTAAGTCGCATGAGTAACAACAGCAGCATGATATTTCCGCAACACAGAGTGAGTAAAGTAGCCGCAGCTTACTTAAAAGTCGTAGCGAACACCAAAATTAAACGAACGCCCGACTCCGGCCAACGGCTGAAATCCAACACTCATGTCATTTTTAAAATCGGCGATACTGACACCGCCCAAGGGCTGTTCGTAATAACGGTTTAACACATTATTCGCAGCGAATGATAGCGTGACCGGTTGCAGATCAAATTGACTGCTGAGGTTGATTAGATGATAACCATCGGTGCGTTGCTCTAAACGACGCTCATCCACTCGCGTTTTGGCATTTACCCATTCCCAGGTTATTTCATTACTCCAACGGCCAAGATCTTGTTGCAGAGCGGTACGGGTATGCAAAGGCATGATCTGATACAAGGATTTATCGCCGTCAGAGCTATCGGTACGTTCACCACGAACGC
>JARGOI010000402.1 GCA_029212275.1 Thalassolituus sp. | reverse complement strand
TCAACCAAGGGCGGCGACAAGCCATAACCAAAATCAAATCGATTCGGAACCAGATACTCTATATTAGATGCGCCCATTAAACGCAGCGCTCGGATGACCACCGCCGTGCTGCAAGCGCCATCGGCGTCAAAGTCCCCCACCACCAGCAAGCGCTTATGCTGACACACCACCGGCAGCAAAGCCTCGACCGCAGCATCGATGTCGCGCATGTTGTGGTATGGCAACAAGTGACCTAATTGCAAATCAATTTCTTCCAAACTCTCGATCCCACGGGCGCGATAGACGCGCTCTAACACGGGTAACAGTGAAGTAAGAGCATTTTGAGAATATTGACTAGAAGGAAGTTCTCGACGGCGTATTACTGGCATATCTGAACTCTGCTAAAAAGATCATAGTAGCATGACATAATTCAATAATGCGTGACTAACACGTTGCTGGCTCAGCAGAGCAGCATCTAATCATTCAAGCGGGCGAGGCCGATCGTAAGTAGCAAAACGTGGTAATCCAGTGGCGGTCAATCCACGATAAGTGAAGCGTATGCGACTGCCTATTTCTGGAGGATTTTGTCGCTCTTCATCACTCAAACCGCTACCAATACGAAGAATGCGCCCATTTTCGAGTTTAACTCGTAAAGAACCCACCATATTAGCCAATCGTCCCTCGCCCTCTTCGTACCCAACGACGATGCCTTCGTCGTCATCTAAAGGCGTGACTTTAAGTAGGTCGTGACTGCGACCTGGGGTGTAAATGCTGCTCAGTCGATGCAACATTAACCCTTCCCCACCACGCGCTAAAATAGGTTCTAGCCGTTCGTTTAGGTCATCCTTATCACTGACAGGAAACTGCTTTACCAGCTGCACAGGATCCGTGTCTGTCGTATTAATTAACTGCCTGAGTTGTTGATAACGGTCTATAAAAGGCAAGTCTGAATCAGGACGATCAAACACCATGAAGCGTACGTCTCGCCAGAGAGGATCATCTTGTCTATTGTGACTACGAATTAATGCACTGATTTCGTCAAAGCGACCATAGTCCAGCCAAAGCTCTCCATCTAAGGCATCGTCAGGAATTTCGGCTAAAAACCAAGGGGGTGCATCAATAAGGTAGCCACTGCGCGTTTGCAATTGAGTACCATCCCAAAACGCCCGCACGCCATCGTATTTTTCACTGGCCCAGTATTGACTGAGTTGTTCGTGACCTTGGTATTTTTCCGCTAACATGAGCGCTGGTGTGGTTTCTGCAGCGACCACCCACAATGGAAAGGCACTGCCGACTAAGATAAGAAGAACAAGAATTGGCATCCATACTGACATATGCAACATCCTTTGTTGGCTGCGATCATTGAATTTGCAAAATAGTATGTCGCGCCTGAAGGAGTAGATCTAGGACAAAAAAAGCCACCTTCGCTTCAGATATTTGACCCAGTGCTTGACAAGTGATGCCGCGATAAAGAATCCTATATCACTCTTAAAAGTGAGATCCGCATGTTTTATTACTTACTTGGATTGGGCAGTAATTTAAATCCACAACTGAATATCAATAAAGCCATCGAAGCCTTATCTGGATTGGGGAATGTGGTCGACCAATCTCCTGTCTTGACGACTCCGCCAGTCGGGGATACGTTTCATCACGAATTTTGCAATCAGCTGGTCATATTACAAAGTGAGATTCCCCCACCGTTGCTTAAACACCGTCTGCAAATGGTTGAGGTCGACTTAGGTCGAGAACCCAAATCGCCAGCACGCAAAACCAAAGATCGAACGATTGATATCGACATTATGGGCCAAGCAGACAACCATACTGCCTGCCGCAATCTGCCTTTAGAAGAACCTTACTATCAACGCGTAAAACAACAATGGCATCAAACCGAAAACGTTTGATCGTAGCGGTTGGTGACAAAGCGCCCACCATCGACACGCATCACAGAGCCGGTCACGGCTTGGGCATTTAACAGATAATCGCAGGCGTTGACGATAGCGCCATAGCCTAGCTCTTTTCCGATGAGCGATTGTGACAACACGCGATGACGATAATCTTCGTCGTGTTCAGGCAAAAACTTAACCGGCCCCGGTTGAATCACATTCACCCTCACCTGCCCCGCTAATCGCTGCGCCATACTTAACGACCAATTCTGCAAACCCGCCTTAGATGCACAATAAGCGGCAAAACGCTGATTCGGTATGTCCGCGTAAATATCGCTAATACTTATCATGGCTGCTTTTTCAGCCCAATGTTCCGTCAATGCATGGGTAATCATCATTGGCGCCATCACATGTACACGTTGATGGCGATCAATGTGTGCCACCAAATCATCCGCAGCGCTGTCTGGGGTAAAACACGAGGCATTATGTATCACGGCGTCAAACGGCCCATAAGAGACAAGCTCAGAGCACAGGCGGGTGATGTCTTCCGTTACCGATAAATCCGCCTGCACTAGGGAGAGATTAGCATGAGCATCTAATTCAGAACGGGTGTTGTAATGTGCAACCACCTGCCATCCTTGCTGTAAAAAATGCTCGGCTAATGTTTTGCCAAGCCGGCGACCTGCTCCTGAAATAAAAATACGTTTTGAATCCACTGCGATGACCCATGAAATAAATTGAAGGAGTGAGACTGCCATATCCTAAAAAAAATTCACAGATGAACAATTAAATACCAAGAATAATGCGTAATAAGATTTCTAGAGTGATTAATCAGGATGAATAAATAATAGAGGAAACAGATGTGGGGAGAATATTAAAATGGGTAACGGGAGCAGGATTCGATCCGGGCGGCGCTCCGTCTACGACCGCTTGGTCGCTTTT
>JARGOI010000401.1 GCA_029212275.1 Thalassolituus sp. | reverse complement strand
GTACCGATACCACCAAAGCTGCCCATGTATTGCTTCCGGCTGCCAGCTGGGGAGAGAAAAATGGCACAGTCACTAATTCAGAACGCTGTATTTCTCGTCAACGGAGCTTTCTTCCACCCCCAGGAGAAGCCAAACCCGATTGGTGGATTATTACCCAAGTGGCGCATCATTTAGGCTATGAAGACGCCTTTCCATACCAACATCCCAGTGAAATTTTTGCCGAGCACGTCGCGCTATCCGCGTTTGAAAATAATGGCTCAAGAGATTTTGACTTAAGTGGCTTGCAAGGTATTAATCAAGCAGAGTACGACGCGTTAGCACCGATTCAATGGCCAATTAATTCGAGCTACCCGAAAGGCCGTGCACGCTTTTACGATGATAATCATTTTTACACGCCTTCAGGAAAAGCCAACTTTATTCCTGTGATTGCAACGTTACCCTCCGAGTTAACCGATTCGCAACTGCTAATGAATACCGGGCGCATACGTGATCACTGGCACACCATGACACGTACTGGAAAATCAGCACGTTTAGCACAGCACATCAGCGAGCCCTATGCAGACATGCACAGCGCAGATGCAAAAAAGTACAACATCAACGATGGAGACTTGATTAAAGTCTCTAATCTAAGAGGCAATATTATTGTGCGCGCCAAGGTGCACAATGATCAAACGCAGCGTATTGGTGAGATATTTGTGCCTATGCATTGGACCAGCCGTTATGCCAGCCTTGCACGCATGGGAAGTTTAATTGATAAAACCAACGACCCTATTTCGGGCCAACCTGCGCTCAAACAAACCGCCGTTTCGATAGCGCCCTATGCACCTCAATGGCAAGGTTTTGTATTAAGCAAAACGGATTTAGGAGCACCCGACTGCGAATATTGGGCCTATAACCTCACGCCCTACGGTCATGTGTACGACGTTGCTGGTCAGCAATCAGCTGCCGAATTTATAAACCGAATAAGTTGCGATATGGACCAAGGCGAGTGGCTACGCATGAGTGATGCAGCCACAAATCATTATCGATTGGCACACCTTATCGATGGATGTTTAGAGCGTTTGGTCTTTATTCATCAAGATAAAAAACTGCCTACTCGACAGTGGCTCACCGAATTATTTGCCAAAGACACACTCACGCTCGAAGAACGCAAAGCGTTATTAGCAGGCTCGTTGCCCGGCGCCAAAGAAGATACTGGACGAATTATTTGTTCCTGTTTTCAGGTTGGTGAAAAAACCATTATTAATGCCATCGAATCTGGGTGCGACAGCGCTTCAGTATTAGGTGAACAATTAAAGTGCGGTACCAATTGCGGTTCTTGTATTCCCGAATTAAAAAGCTTATTAACTGCCCACGTAGAATTGGAAACATAAATACGAAAACGCATTTATTAACCACTCTCTACGATTTCGTTCTAGGTAAAAAATTATGAAAAACATCGACACAAAGCAACAAAATAATACAACGATAAAAGGCAAAGTACTGCTTGTTGGCGCTGGCCCGGGTGATCCCGAACTGCTTACACTGAAAGCCATGCGCGCCATTAATGAAGCCGACATCATTTTGTACGACAGCCTGATCAGCGATGAGATTCTTGCCATGATGCCGCAAAAATCGACCAAAATATGCGTCGGAAAACGTTGTGGTGCACATAAGATGTCGCAAATCGATATCCAAAAATTATTAATAGCCAGCGCACAAAAATACAAACATGTCGTGCGTTTAAAAGGTGGTGATCCCTTTATCTTTGGACGCGGCGGAGAAGAACTCGAATACCTGCAAGCACATGGTATAGACGTTGATGTTATTCCGGGCATTACCGCCGCAGCGGGTTGCGCAGCCGCCGCAAAAATTCCGCTCACCCACCGCCAATATGGCAATGCACTCATGCTTGATAGCGGCCACACGCAATTTGGTGACTTTGAACCCAGCCAAAATCCAACACGCGTATTTTATATGGGCCTAAAACAAGCGGGTTTGATCACAGCACGCCTATTAAGCGATGGCCTACACGAATCAACACCCGTCGCCCTCATCGCCAATGGCACCCTACCCAATCAAGAAGTACACAGCGGCCTATTGATTGACTTACCAATATTAGCCGAACGCTACTCCGCGAGCGGGCCGGCGTTGATTATTGTCGGTGAAGTCGCTTCGTTTGCGGCACAAAACCAAACTCAAATGATTCGTCAGGCGGTGGCTTGATCACTGGCTTTGTTACTGGCATAGATAAAGTACAGCGCGATACCTAAACAGATAACAGCGGCGATGCGTGTTGGCGAAAACACAATCGCATCGTTGCCTAACCAGCCGAAATTATCGATTAGCATACTCATTAGCAGTTGCCCAAAAATAACAGCCACCGTCGCTACCGCAGTACCGATTTTTTGCACAGCAAGCACCATGACAACGATGTAAGGTACGCCGCACATCGCGCCCAGCAACTGCCATTTAGGTACATCGAGCAAGGTTACCGAATGCGCTGGTTCAAAATAGAAAATAAGCAGGCCTGTCACTAAGGCGCCTAACGCGAAGGTTAAAAAAGCACAACGAAACACACCGACTTTGCTGCCAAGTTGTCCATTAATTGCCGCTTGAATACTTAATGTTGCGCCGCCGATGACCGCCAACATAATCATAATAAATGTCATCACTCTCCCCTTACCCCTGTGCCATTAAAACAAGCGCTGCCACGATAAAACCCAGTGCAATAATTCGTTTTAGATCAATTTTACGTGTTTGACTGGCAAATAAACCAAAGTGATCAATGATAAGGCTCTTCGCTACTTGTCCAGTTAAAACCCCTATCATCGTCATGGC
>JARGOI010000400.1 GCA_029212275.1 Thalassolituus sp. | reverse complement strand
TATACCGAAGGCATTGGCAGCATTTCTACCGAAGACGTGGAATATGCCGAAGAGCTTGGCTATCGCATTAAACACCTCGGTGTAAGTCGTCGTACCGAGCAGGGCATTGATTTGCGCGTTCATCCAACTCTAATTCCTGAATCTCGTACCATCGCCAAAGTTGATGGTGTATTGAATGCGGTTATGGTCAATGGAGATGCCGTCGGTGATACCTTATACGTAGGCGCAGGCGCTGGTGCTGGTCCAACGGCATCTGCTGTGGTGGCTGACATCATCGACTTGGCTCGCACTATGGATGCCCCAGCGTCGACCAGCGTCAGCCACTTGGCATTTAACGATATAACTGATGATCGCGTATTACCCATCGAGTTTATTGAAACTGCCTATTACTTGCGTATTCAAGTACAAGATAAAACCGGTGTTTTAGCCAGTATCGCTCGAATACTGAGTGACGGCGACATTAATATCGAAGCCATTATTCAAAAAGAACCTCGCATGGATAACGACTTAGCGCAAATCATCTTACTGACCCATCGGGTGCAAGAAAAGCGCATGAATGCCGCGATCGAAGCAATTCAAAACCTCGAAAGCACTCATGGTAAAATCACGCGTATCCGAGTAGAGCATTTAAACTAAGTTACTTATTCTGTAGCGCTAACGGAGCCTTTTGGCTCCGTTTTTTTTGCGTTAAAAACACCTAGGAAGGACTATTGCCAAGTCATCCTTAAATATTCACATTACCTATTAAAATGATAGTTTAAAAATTCATACTTTATATGAATATGGGTAGGGTTAGGTATAATGCCTTATTCGTCATTCTTGTCCTTTATCAATTAAGCAACATTCTCAGTTAAGGCGCTTTTATGAACATTGATCGCACCGATCTAAACTTGCTGGTGTACCTAGATGTGCTGTTGCGCGAAGGCAGTGTAACCAAAGCGGCACAACAACTCGGGATTACCCAACCGGCCATGAGCAACGGCTTGCGTCGTTTACGCGATTTGTTTAATGATCCATTGTTGGTTCGTACTTCCGACGGCATGACACCCACCGAACGCGCGCAAGAATTGCAGCCAGTGATTCGTAAAGCCCTAGGTGAAATCGAAATGGCCTTGCAGCCACTGGCAGAATTTAATGCCAAGTTGAGTCACCGTGTGTTTCGCATCATGGTCAGTGATTACGCTGAGTCGACGTTAGTGCCGGAATTAGTCAAACGTCTGCGCACCGAAGCACCCGATATTATTTTGGATGTGTTAACGCCTTCCGACGTAACGTTTAAAGACGTTGAAGCCGGTAAGGTCGACATGGCCATTAACCGCTTCGACGATATGCCGCAGTCATTTCATCAAATGACCTTATGGGAAGACGATTTCGTTTGTCTGGTGAATCCTAGCCATCCTTCAAGCGGTCAATTTGATTTAAACGCCTACTTAGCCAGCAAACATATTTGGGTAAGTAAAACCGGAATGGGGGCAGGCGTGGGTATAGATCCCGAAAAAGTGGTGCGCTTGGGGTGGGTGGATAATGCCTTGTCAAAGCTTGGTCACAAACGAAAAATATCGGTCTTTACTCGGCATTATCAAATGCCGGCCTTATTGGCATTGAACAACGACCTTGTTGCTACCTTACCGCGTAAAGTGGCGGACATGCAGGCCGAGTCGGCACGGTTATTAGTGAAAGAGCCACCGTTTCCAATTCCTCCCTTTGAGTTAAAAATGGCGTGGTCGCCATTGGTTCAGCATCATCAAGCACATCGTTGGTTGCGACGTACCATTGTTGATGTGGCCCAGCACTGTTAAAAGTACGTCCCTGTCGAATAAATGATCCAGTTGAATCAATAATTCAGAGCTAGACCCGCCCTAAAATTTAATTAGGGCTTTTATCAATTTTTGAGCTATCAACTCTTGAGCTATCTACTTTTGAGCCAATTGCTAATGAGCTAACTATTCATCTGCTAACGTCAGCGCTAGCGTTAGGTTACAAATCTCGCCTGCATTAAGAGTCACCACGTCGTCCATTACATTGGCGCTTTCAACACACAACATGCGTTGCCAAGCATCATCAGCAAACTGACTCAGTCGTTTTGATTTTTCAATCCAAGGATTCCACACCACCGCACTGGCACTGTTGCATGCTATAGACAATGTTAGCTTGGGCGTGTGGATCGTTTGTTTGGTCGGAGCTGCATAGATTCTGTCGGTTTCAGCACTAAAAATAATATCGCCTTGCTGTGTTTTGTTAGACCAGCCATCCAATGCATCAATATAAGAAAATCCATCAAAGCCTGATACCCGGGTTTGAAAAATATCGTCTGTGGGAAAATAGGTATGCAGCGCTTGGGAGATGGTAACGGGCTGGTTGCCCGCCGTCGTTGTTAATGCCAGTGTTAATCCTGTTGCTGATAGGGTGAAGGTGATCGCCAAATTCGCATCGCCTCGCCAAGGATTATTTTGACTCACATTGGAGTCGTCATTCTTTAAAATAAACGTTAACTCAACGCGGTCATCGTGCTCGGTTATCGCATTAATTTGCCAGTCTTGGCTGCGGGCAAATCCGTGCGCGGGAGCGTTCGCGAGATCAATCATAGACTGAACGGCGGCGGGGTTTTTATCAGCATCGCCAAACCAAGGCCAGCAAATAGGAATACCACCACGTACTGCCGCGCCTTTTTTATATTCGGCCGTTTCACTTAGCCAGATCCAAGGCTGACCAGCCACAGTAAATTCCAACAGTTGCGCACCCTGTAATAAAATAACGGCAGAAAAATCTGCATGGGTGACGTTAATCCCTTCCAGCTCGCCGCGTGTGATGGCACTGCAAAAACGATAGGGGG
>JARGOI010000016.1:11241-17132 GCA_029212275.1 Thalassolituus sp. | reverse complement strand
TGGCTACTCAGGGCAAAACGGGTGGCAAGGGAACGCTGGTATTATCGGAGTTTGCCGGTGCGGCAGCCGAAGTGAAAGGCGCGATCCTATGTAATCCACACGATCCCGCAGAAATGGCAGAGAAGTGTTATTTTGCCTTGTGCATCCACCCTGAAGATGCCGCGGCTCGTCTAAATGAAGCCTACGATGTGGTGAGCTATTACGATATCGAGTATTGGGGCAGGGAGTTTCTGTTGGCAGTGGCTAACAGTGCTGAGAAAAACGGGCGCAGTGCTGCGCAATTAACCAGCGTTGCATAATGGAAGGTTGCCTAACGAAGGGTGCTTAACGAGTTTTAGTAAATCGAGAGATGCTTTGTGAGATTTATTAGTAATCACTAGCAATAAAAAAACCGACATCATGTCGGTTTTTTTTATGTGTTTAATTTGAAAAACTAATCATCGAAATTAACTGTCACTCTCAATCATTTGCGATTGCTGGTAATTTTGAATGCCTACTTTATCAATGAGTCCAAGTTGAGTTTCAAGCCAATCAATATGCTCTTCTTCAGATTCTAAGATACCTTTGAGCAAATCACGACTGACGTAATCTTTCACACTTTCGCAATAAGTGATGGCTTCTTTGAGATCTGGAACCGCAATCATCTCAACTTTAAGATCGCACTTGAGCATCTCCTCGGTGTTTTCACCGATCATTAGACGGCCTAAATCCTGTAGGTTTGGTAAACCTTCTAAAAACAGAATGCGCTCAATTAACACATCCGCGTGTTTCATTTCGTCAATGGATTCGTGGTACTCATGATCGGCAAGACGTTTCAATCCCCAATCTTTGTACATACGGGAGTGTAAAAAGTACTGATTGATAGCAACCAGTTCATTGCCAAGAATTTTATTAAGGTACTCAATGACCTTTGTATCGCCTTTCATACTGTCTCCACCATTAGCTGTCATCTAAAGCTATATAAACAAGTAAGCGCTGAGAGAGTCAACAATTATGCCATATGAAATAGGTCGTTCATTTGACGAGCTTGTTCTTTGGCCTCGCGGAAAATGTTTTTCGCATCTCGAGCGCATTTTCCACACTGACTGGCCAACCCAGTGCATTCCTTTAGTTGACTCATACGAGTCACTCCTTGTTCCGCAGCATTAACGATATCTTTATCAGTAACTCGTTTACAGATACAAACATACATTGGCAGGCAGGCTCCTAATTGATCTAGATTTAATAATAAATGATAATCACTATCATTTGCAATAGTGTTTGCATCAAAAAGTCACTAAAAATAGAAAAGTGTGTCTTTCGAGCCAATAGGTCGTTAACTCTTGAATAAAAAAAGTTCGTCGATAGTATGAAATTTAGGTTACGGATGACGCTATAACACCGCTACGACTCATAAAAATAAATAAAATCAAAGAGAGCATTCTAATGCCGATATCCCATCCTTCTGTTAAGACCTGCATGATACTTGTCTTCTTCCTGACCTTCAGCGCAAGCGCGTCTGCTGGTTGGTTTGACTGGTTGGTCCCGAAAAAACCTGTGGATACGCCTTCTATCGAGGAGCCAGAACAGCCAGATATTGATCAACCACCTGTCAACTCATATGACAATGGTCTTCGTCCGGCCATGTTTGTTGGTAATAACTGGGATGGCACCATTGATGTTATCGCCGGTGATACCTACGAGATTTTGGGTCGCATCAATGGCATTCCTGATTATCAAGAGCGCATGGATGAGATTAAGTCCAACGCAGTGGATTACACCGTATTCTTGGGTATTCGACAGTTGATTGGCGAAGGAAATGATCAATTTGTAGATGATATGTACAGTACCAATGATGGTTCTATGCTGATCGTATCGCGCCCAAGTTTTGCCGATGTCGTTGCCATTGATTTAACGTCGGGAAACATCGTTTGGCGTTTTGAAGTGGACGGCGTGCGTTCTGATCACATGGCCTTGTCTCCCGATGGCACCCAAGTCGCGGTGTCAGCATCAACGGGCAGTGTGGTGCATTTACTCGATGTGAATACAGGCCAAGAAATGGATCGTTTCCCAACCGGCAACTCTCCCCACGAAAACCTATACTCGGATGACGGCAAATATATCTATCACTCCAGCATTGGTTATGTGTTCATGCCGTTTGATGGCAAATTATTGCGCGAAAGCACCCGCGGCCAGCGTAAATTTATCGTTTACGACACCGAACTAAAGAAAATTGTGAAAGATTTCGATATTAAAACAAAATTAGAAGAAGCCGGCATGGGGCATTTAAGCCCTGCTATTCGTCCATTGGCACATACCAGTGACTACCGTTATTTCTACTTTCAGTTATCGTTTTTGCATGGATTTATCGAATTTGATATGGAAGAAGAGCGCATTACACGCTTGGCCGAACTACCAAATCTAATTCCATGGGTACTGAAAGTGAAATATGTGAATGATTCGGCTCATCATGGGTTGGCCATGAGTGCTGATGATAAAAAACTCTGTGTTGCCGGAACTATGGATGACTACGCCGCCATCGTTGACCGCGAAACCTTCGAGTACACCGTATTAGAAAACCTAGGTGAGAAACCCTATTGGGCGGTGACCGATGCCTCTGGCGAAAATTGTTTAATTTCTTGGAGCGGCACTGATCAGGTTTCAGTAATCAATTATGCAAGCGCCAGCGAAGTTGCTCGAATTGACGTAGGGAATCATCCACAGCGTGTTCGTGAAGGAATGATTAAATCCGACTGGATGAATTTGTACTGAGTTTAAAAATATTGATCGAATTTATTAAGGGAGTAGCTCCTTACTATTCTAAAAATAATTTTGAAGGATCAAAAACAATAACGGCACTCATCGAGTGCCGTTATTGTTTTAACATAAGAGTCTTTGTTAGCAGGGACTGTTAAAGCGCCTTAAATACATTCATTTCACAACGCTTATTCTTCATAATTCTCAATAGCAGGGCACGAGCACACCAAGTTACGATCACCGTAGACATCGTCAATACGTCCCACGGTTGGCCAAAACTTATGCGCACCCAAATTGCTTACAGGATAAGCCGCAAGCTCGCGACTGTAGGGACGATCCCACTCACCAGCGATGACTGGTGCGGTATGCGGCGCGTTCTTTAAAGGATTGTTTTTCGCATCCAATTCACCGCGAGCAATAGCATCCACTTCCCCTTTAATCGCAATCATGGCGTCTGCGAAGCGATCGATTTCTGCTTTGCTTTCTGACTCCGTCGGTTCAATCATAAAGGTGCCCGCCACCGGGAAAGACATGGTGGGCGCATGAAAACCATAATCCATTAAGCGTTTCGCAATATCGACTTCGGTGATGCCCGTCTCGGCTTTGATTGGACGTAAGTCGACGATGCACTCATGCGCAACGCGGCCATTTAAACCTGAATATAAAATCGGGTAGTGGCTGCTTAACCGTTTGGCCAAGTAGTTGGCTTTTAACAGGGCATTCTGCGTTGATTTGCGCAGACCGGTGCCGCCTAGCAGGGTGATGTACATCCAACTTATTGGCAGAATACTGGCAGAACCATAAGGTGCCGAAGAAACGGCACCATTACCAATACTGGCGTCGTCAATCGGACGGACGCTGTGATTTGCCACAAAAGGCGCTAAGTGTTTGGCCACCCCTATTGGCCCCATGCCCGGGCCGCCACCACCGTGAGGTATAGCAAAGGTTTTATGCAGGTTCATGTGCGACACATCGGCCCCAATGAAAGCGGGCTGAGTCACGCCTACTTGGGCGTTAAGATTGGCGCCATCCATATATACCTGACCGCCGTGGCTATGAATCAGGTCACAGATCTCACGCACGCCTTTTTCGTAAATGCCGTGCGTAGATGGATAGGTCAACATTAAACAAGAAAGTTGATCGCTTAATTCTTCTGCTTTGGCTTTTAGGTCGGCAAAATCAACGTTGCCATCTTCGTCACAATTGGTGACCACAACGCGCATCGACGCCATTTGTGCCGAGGCTGGGTTGGTGCCGTGTGCCGAGCGTGGAATCAAACACACATTGCGGTGATGATCGCCACGACTTTCGTGGTATTTCTTAATCGCCAACAGACCTGCGTATTCGCCTTGCGCCCCCGAGTTTGGTTGCATACAGATGGCATCGAAGCCAGTGATGTCGCGCAAATAGGCATCTAAAGATTGCAACAGTTCTGCATAGCCTAGGATTTGGCTTTTCGGTGCGAAGGGATGAATATTACTGAATTCTGGCCAAGTGACTGGGATCATTTCAGTGGTGGCATTCAACTTCATGGTGCACGAACCCAAGGTGATCATCGAGTGGTTCATGGCCAAATCTTTGCTTTCTAGGCGTTTCATGTAACGCAGCATTTCGTGTTCGGTGTGGTACTTGTTGAACGTTGGATGCTGCAAGAATGCGGTATTGCGTTGACTGCCAGCATCAATGCTGTTGCTGCCGTTGGCCAAAATCTCGGCATCAAGAGCATACACGTCTAAACCATGGCCTGCGCCTAAGATGACATCAAACAATTCTTGAATATCAGCAGCGCTGACTTTCTCATGTAAGCTGATGCTGATTTTATTGTCTGCGCCGTAACGCAAGTTGACTTCAGCGGCTTCGGCTCGAGCTAATACGGCAGGGCTATCAGTAACGCGAATTGTCAGAGTGTCGAACCAAGTGTCATTAATCAGTTCAACGCCATTCTTCTGCAAACCTATGGCGAGAATATCGGTTAAGCGATGGATACGGTTGGCAATGGTTTTTAACCCCTGAGGGCCATGATACACCGCATAAAATGACGATAAATTCGCTAGTAATACCTGAGCGGTACAGATGTTTGAGTTGGCTTTTTCACGACGAATATGTTGTTCGCGTGTTTGCAGTGCCATACGCAGTGCCTGTTTGCCTTGGGCGTCAATCGACACACCAATAATGCGGCCAGGAATGGAACGCTTATAAGCATCACGCGTCGCGAAGAAAGCCGCGTGAGGACCACCGAAGCCCATGGGTACGCCAAAGTGCTGAGCGTTACCCAAGACAATGTCGGCACCCATTTCGCCCGGTGCTTTGAGCATGACCAAGGCCATAAGATCGGTGGCAACGGCAGCCAAGGCATCTTTGGCATGCAACGCGGTAATAACATCAGTGAAATCGATCACTTCGCCATTTTTACCTGGGTATTGAAACAAGGCGCCAAAGATATCGGCTTCGGCGGCGGCTGCGGCTGGGCCGACGATTAAATCCCAGCCAAACGCCTCTGCGCGCGTTTTTACCACGTCGATGGTTTGCGGTAAGCAGTTTTCGTCAATATAGAAGGTATTTGATTTGTTTTTGCGTACAGTACGCTTAGCCATTGCCATGGCTTCTGCTGCGGCGGTGCCTTCATCCAGCAGCGAACCATTGGCCAATTCCATACCGGTAAAGTCGATGACCATTTGTTGGAAGTTTAAGATGGCTTCCAAACGTCCCTGTGCAATTTCCGGTTGGTAAGGCGTGTAAGCGGTATACCAACCCGGATTTTCTAGCACGTTACGCAAAATCACCGCGGGGATAATAGTGTCGTGATAGCCCATACCGATATAGCTTTTGAATACCTTGTTCTTTTTGGCAATCGCGCGCAGTCGATTAGTGGCAACGAACTCAGATTGCGGTTCACCAAGGGTTAAAAAGGGGGCACGTAAGATATCTGCAGGCACAATTTCTGCGGTTAACGCTTCTAAAGAATCAGCACCGACGGCAGCTAATAAGGCTGCTTCTTCATTATCGTCGTTGCCGGCACCATTAGAAGCAATGTGGCGGCCAATAAAATTGTCGCGTTGTTCCAGATCTTTCAGGGACTGTGTGGTCATCGGTGAACCTAGCAGAATAAATAATAAAAAAGGCAACGGCGTAGAGCTATTCTACGCCGTTTGAAG
>JARGOI010000016.1:7498-11141 GCA_029212275.1 Thalassolituus sp. | reverse complement strand
GGTAACTCTACAAACACCACGTCACCAAGTTGATCTTGGGCAAAGTCGGTAATACCAATAGTCACCGTGCCATCACTTTCAACACGAATCCATTCGTGGGAGGCAACATATTTAAGATCCGCTGGAATATTGCTCATGGGTTTCTCCAATCAAAAAATATCAATAATTATGGCCGGTGAGTGTGAATCTTTACCAGCCGAATTTATAGCAAAGATTAAACAAATTGCTTTTGACCATTGCGCACAAAAGGCAACTTTATCACACGTACGTCGACCAGCTTGCCGCGCATGTCAACTCGTGCAACGTCAGCGGTAGCCACCGGCACTCGCGCAATCGCAATTGATTGCTGCAAGCTCGGTGAGAAGGTGCCGGAGGTGATTTCGCCGTCACCGACGCCATCAATCACAACTTTCTGATGAGCGCGCATGACGCCACGGCCATCCAATACCAATCCAACTTGCTTCATGGTAACGCCAGCGGCTTTCTCGGCCTCTAGCGCGTCACGGCCAATAAATACACGCTCGGATGGTTGCCATGCAATCGTCCAGCCCATGCCTGCTTGCAGAGGACTGACGTGCTCGTCCATATCGTTGCCGTATAAATTCATTCCCGCTTCTAAGCGCAAGGTATCACGTGCTCCCAATCCACAAGGAGTAACGCCTGCCTCTAATAGCTGTTGCCAGCAGTAACTGACTTCTTGTTCGGGGATCATGACTTCGAGACCGTCTTCACCGGTATACCCAGTACGGCCATAAAACCACCCTTGCTGAGATAAACCTTGAAATACGCTGAGAGATTCAATCAGATCGGCGGCTTCGGGTTTTATTTTTTGCATCATGCCGATGGCTTCTGGGCCCTGCACGGCAATCATTGCCATTTCGGGGCGTTCAGTAAGACTGATATCAAACCCTTTGGTATGCGCCATCATCCACTCGAGATCTTTCTCGCGGGTAGAGCAGTTGACTACTAAGCGATACCAACCATCCATGCGATAGACAATAAGATCGTCAATGACACCGCCCACGTTATTCAGCATGCCACTGTAGAGTGCTTTACCTAAGGTTTTGAGTTTGGCGACGTCATTGGCCAGCAGCATTTGTAGATACGCCGTGGCATCGGGTCCGGCAACATCGACTATGGTCATGTGGGAGACATCGAACATGCCTGCGCCTTCGCGTACGGCGTTGTGTTCTTGAATTTGAGAACCGTAATGAATCGGCATATCCCAGCCACCGAAGTCGACAATTTTGCCGTTAGCTTCGATGTGCTTGGCGTAAAGTGCGGTTTGCTTGCCCATGGCGAGTCCTGCAGTTGTTCGGCAGTAGCATGCGAATCACCCTACCGGAAAAAAGGGCGGTAATTATAGCGCTTTATTCAACTCTGAGCATCTGTTTAGACGTTCATTCGTTGGAATCCCTTTTATACGGACTCGGCCGGGCGATTGGCCGCACCATTTTTTGAATGCTTTGGAGAAGTTTGCCGTACTCGAATAGCCCATTTCATGCGCAGTTTGAGTGACATTAAGGCGGCGCACCGCTAATAAATACGCTGCGCGATCCAAGCGTAGATCGGAAAGTAAGGTCTGATAATTTGTTCCCATTACCGTTAACCGTCTTTTTAAAGTACGTTCACTTAAGCGCAAATGCGATGCCAGTTCTGCTTGTGACATAGGTTGTTCTAGATTTTGCAAAAAGACATTGATGCACTGCAGCTGTACTATGTGCTCAGCGGTAATGGAGGTGCTGGTGTTAGAGTTAACGGAAGAAGTTGCTGAGCTTTTCGATTGCGAACTGCTGTGAATCGGGAGTATTGGAAAATTTAAAGCTTCTGAAGGTAAATATATGGCCGATACCGTTTGATTGAATTTAACTGGGCAGGGTAATGAAGAAATAATGTCATGTAAGTGTTCTGGCTGTGGACAGGTTAAGGAAACATGAATCTCCTTATTAAACACTGTCATTGAGTAGTGAGAAGAATTCAATATAAAGGCTAATACTACCTCGTTCCATGCACACGTCAGAGCGTCGTTATCACTGTTAATGGTCGGCAAAGTCCACAATAAGTGGTTGGATAAATTGCTTGGATTGATTTGTGGCGTGGCCCCTAGGTGCATTAAAAACTTACGCAGAGTTAGCGCTTCATGCTTGTTGAAGTATTGACTCAACGCCATCCCGAAAAGTAAGAAAATACTGGGCTCTTCTTTTGTAAGGTCAGAATTCAGTATGGACTCAATGCCCATCAATAAATTGTCGCTGCAGATGAAGTTGGAGGAGGAAGCAAATCGTTGAATTAGTATTCGCTTGCCGCGTTCTTCTGATAATTCAGCAGCCAAGCTTAAGGCTTGTTTCTGCAATTCAGATGAAAATTTAAGCAAATCGGTCATTTAGCCCCCAAAGTATTGAAACCACAATCGCGATATTTTGTTAAAGCTACAATGTACTTTTACGCCAATTGTCACCAAAAGTTGGCGTAAATAAACCCCTCTGTCTAGAAAACCTTATGTTTACTGAACATTCCAAATGTATCAATTTGAGCCATGCTAAGTTAGCTTATGCCCACATAGGCCAAAGTTTAAATTTTCTTCTTCTTTTTTTTGAACTTAACTACATGTTTATTGTCGTTCATTTTCTGGCAAACGACTTTTTTCTGCCACTTTCGCCGGTGACGCCAAACTCACAATCTTCCAGCCATGGGTCGGTTTGAACTCACGTCCGATGACACAAATGTGAATTTTCTTTTCCGGACTGATGGCAAACAGGGGGGTCATATGCTTACCATTCGTTTTAACAAAGTCTTCGAAAGTGAATTCATCACTAAGACGCGTGGTGCGCAATTCAGCCCCCTGAGATAGCAAGCTGGAAAACTTACTGTAGGTGAGATTGGGCGCAAATAGGAATTGCCCTCGATGTTCTTGGCCATCGATATGTTTCTCGCTCATGCGCGCTTCCGAAGAGGTTTGCAGAGTGAAAATATTGTGATGCCCAAACTCAGTGCCAAAGCGCATGCCTGCAACAGTATTGTTACTTCGCTCTGGCGAGACCCCTAGTAATTTACCTATTCCAATCATGTCCAGTCGTTGCTCAGCATATTCCGATACGGGATTACCATAAAAGGTATCCAAGCCATCCATTCTGGCCATCCGGATGTTGTCCCAATTGGAGTCGGTCAAAAGCACACGTACATCGTGTTTTTTCAGTTCGGCCCCAATCGCTCGTGCTACTGAGTTGGCCCCAATCATTAAAAATCCGTTTGGTGGTGGCTCGGCCACGCCTAGCCAGCGTGCCAGCATGCGCGATGTTGCACTTTGTAAAATCACGGTGCCAAAAATAACGCTGAACGTGAGAGGGACTAATAAATTGGCTCCGGGTTCTCCCGATTGTTCGAGTTTGATTGCGAACAAAGCAGATACTGCTGCGGCAACAATGCCACGTGGAGCAATCCAAGACAGTAATGACTTTTCTTGCCAGCTCAATTTACTGCCGGCTGCAGAAACCCAAACCGATAAAGGTCGCGCTACAAATTGCATAATCAACAGTAACACAAGAGGCATCCAACCCAACGCTATTACTTCATCAAGGGTTAGGCGGGCGGCTAAAATAATGAACAAGCCAGAGATCAATAATACGGTTAGGTGTTCTTTAAA
>JARGOI010000016.1:0-7398 GCA_029212275.1 Thalassolituus sp. | reverse complement strand
AACGCCATAATTCCGGGTTCTAACACAAGAATTCCTTGTAAAAATCGAAGAAAAATAAAAATAATTTACTTTGTTTGATAACAAAGCGCCTGCTAATCCAAAAACAAAACATCGTTTAAACTGGTGGTTGCTATAACCAGTTGTTGTCAAAACATCTTGGTGAAGATATACCAAAACGACAATTATTTACATTGTGACATCGGTTAGGGTTGAGAAGCTCCCGACAAGCGTAGTGTGGGTCGATAAAAATAGGGTTGAGCAATATTTTTGGGCACGGGGGGTACTGGGCTAACTGAAATCGCTGCCCGCTTAGCCCACTCATCCGTGATTGTATCACCACTGCTATCGATGATGGTCACCGCGGTAATGACCGCGCCATATTCAATGCGAAGCTGTAAACGTAATACTCCAGAGACATTCTTGGGGTGTGCCGGCAGTCGAGCATTTAAATGGGCCGTGAGTTGGCGATAATATTCCTCTTCGCTTGGGCTAGAAAACTGCTCGTCTGAACCCGAGAAGCGTTGCGCGGTTTGTTGCTCGGATGATACTGAAGGTATTGATTTTACGCTAGAAGGTGCGGTTTTGGCTGTCGTAGACTTTTCTGGAACGGCATTTTCCAATTCAGTTTTTGGTCCCATTGGCTCTGGTTTAGGGATGGGTTTGGAGACTTTTGATTCTGAGAGGTCTGGTTCAGAGACATCTGAGTTAGGTTTGCTCTGTTTGGAAACTTCAGGCTTCTCGATAAACGCAACTGATGCAGAACGTTGATTGGGTTTGGTTGAGGTAATTACCGGTAAATTTTCTGCAGATGTATTGCTAGGCCCAGATCCAGACTTCGGCGTGGCTGCGGAGTCGGTTTTGTTTTTTGGGAGGATTTCTTTTGGAGAAGATTGACTAAGTATAGATTCATTCTGCTCAGATTCATTTGGGACAGATAAATTCTCATTTGACGCCATGCTGGATGTGCGTGCATCGCTCTGATTTTTTTCATTACCGGTTTGGTTAATGGCATCTTGGCGTTGCAGCGTGTCACTTTCTAGTGTCGCTAAAATAATTACCGGTGGTTTAGCTTCTGGTTCGATAAGCCATATTGCTGGCGCAAGCTCTAAAAACAAAACGGCGTGAAATAGTAATGAAATAACTACGGCTACCCAAAATCGTCGTCGTACAATCAGTCTTAAAACCGGTTTAGATGACCAAGAATTTGGTAGCTGTTTGATGTTCAAAGGTCTCATCGTTCAAGGGGTAATTTCGATTGAATGAATTATCAGATTACCCCAGTTCTCATAGACTCGCCATTTTCTGGTTGGGGCACCTTTGTAAAATAGAGCGATAATTGCGCTTCTCAGTCAGGCCAATGCAAATGCTTAGCAAGGGCTGTCATGGTGTCACTGCAGAACGGATCAAGCTGGGGAATATGCGGCAGCGACCCTAAATGCGGAATGTGCTGCGCAGTAAACCAATTCTGAAGATACTTTAAGTTATCGCTTTGTACCGCCATATTCGGATCGACACAGTTGGCCACCCAGCCCGCGATCGATAAACCACTGGCACGAATGGCTTGCGCGGTTAAGCACGCGTGATTAATACAGCCTAAGCGCAAGCCCACCACTAAAATAACCGGAAATCCTAATGCTACCGCAGCATCCGCAAAGGTCTCATGCCTGTTAAGGGGCACCAGCCAGCCGCCAGCCCCTTCAATTAAATGAAAGTCGGCGTTGGTGTTTAAACCCGTTTGGCATGCTTCAACAATGCCTGCAACAGAGACGGAGCAGTGCGCTTGCTGTGCCGCGATATGAGGCGCAATGGCTGGTTCAAAGGCGAAATGATTGTGCGTTGCATAAGGCAATGACGGATTGCTGTAGCGTTGATGAAGCAGGGCATCGCGATTTTTTAATTCGCCGTCTTGCCAGTCACAGCCAGAGGCGATGGGTTTCAGTCCAATGGCCAGTTGCTGATTCAATTGAGCGCGCTGTAATAAAGCTGCACTGACCAAGGTTTTGCCGACATCGGTATCGGTGCCGGTTAAAAAGAAGGAGGCACTCATGACCGCGCCTCAGTAGTGGCAACACAAGCTTTTGCCGTAGCGTGCACCGTCAGTATTTGATACGACACGGGCAGTACTGCTTTACCGTCGCGATATCGTGTCGGGTAATGCGCTGCCAGTTGTTGCAATTGGCGGCGACCACCCAAACCACTGCGACGCCCCGAGTTTACATTGGTCGCGCCGATTTGTTTTAAACCACGCAGTAATTGCGCTAAGTCGTCGTAGTCGTCAACCCAGCACTCGGTCATCTGTTGATGCACTGCAAAGCCCGCTTGCTCTAGTGACGTCAGCAGGGTGTCGGCAGCGGTAAATTCATTCACGTGAGTGCCTTGATCTACTGCCCACCAGGCGTCTTTCAATTCTTGCTGAGTGCCTGGTAACAGCGTGGTGAATGCCAACTGACCGTCAGTTTTTAATACCCGGCGCCATTCTTGTAAGGTGGCTAGCGGCGTTTCGCTCCACTGCAACATGAGGTTAGAAAAGACGCCATCGATCGAATTATCGTCTAGCGGCAAAGCATCGGCATCGGCCAATAGTAAAGCATCGGCTAATTGTTTTTGCTTAGCCACACTGAGCATGCCCTCGGCCAAATCGATGCCCGTCAGTGTTGTCACCCCTAGCGCACGCAATGGTGCGAACGCTGCGCCAGTACCACAGCCGATGTCCAGCCAATGCCCCGACAGCGCTGGTCGCTCGGGCTTAGAAGGCAAACCGACAAGTAATTGCTGCAAGGCGTAATGCTGCACCGAGGCGGCCTTATCGTAGCTATTCGCGGCACGGCTAAACTGTTTTGCTACCTGCTGCTTATTGCGCATGCTCATGGGTTCGTGCTCGCATTGGCAGTAAAACTCAATAATTGTTCGATAACTTCTTGCTGGCCTGCTTCAGCTAAAAAGAAAGCATGGCTGTTGCCGTTGTTGGTTTTGGCAGCAAGCAATGGCAATGGTGAAAGAGCATCTTGTTGACCGTACATATGAACACAGTTTTTATCTGATATGGGAAGTGTGTGCATTGTCTGACTTAAATCAATGATTTGTAGCCAATCCAATGTATGCAGTAATGCTTGCTGTTGGTCTTCTGGATGCTGATATTTTCTCAATTCTTTTAAAATCTGCCGCCCTCGCGGATGGCCTTGCACACACAAACCCGCAAAGCGTTTTAAGGTAACGCTGGGCGTGTTGATTAAGGACTGCCGAAATGCGGCAAAAGTATCCTTGGGCATGCCGCCGATTTCATTAGAACAATCATCCGAGATAAACGTGCGAGCGGCGGCCAAAGTGATAAGGCCTTTAATAGGAGACTCGCTAGGTAAAGCGCTATCACTACTCTCTGTCATTGCTTTGTTGACGACTTGCGCCGAAAGCTGCGTCGCCAACACTGCCAAAGCACCGCCCAGTGACCAACCAATCCAAATCGCAGGTTTCGGCGCTTGGTTGAATAATTGTTGAGCAACTGCTTCGGGTGATGCGTTGTCCGTTAATTGAGTATCCGTTAAGAAAGTGTCCGTTAAATAATTGGCCCCCCAGTGTGTCCCAGGTAAGGATTCAATTAACGGCAAGAAGACTTCGGCAGTAAAGCTCCATCCGGGCAACCAGCACCAATGAACGTCATTGCTATTATTTTCTTTTAGGCAGTGCCAGCGAGACGAGGTCTGTGGGTTTATATTTGCTTCTGTTGCCAGATTTGATGAGGCTGTCATAAACCATGCGCCTGCTTAATCACAGCCAACGCCTGTAATAGGGCTTCTACTTGTTCAGCGCTGTGCGCGGCACTTAAAGTAACGCGCAAACGTGCCTGTCCTTGTGGCACCGTTGGCGGACGAATCGCCGACACCCAAAATCCACGCTGGCGCAATTCTTCACTGATGACCATTGCGGTATCGCTGCTGCCGATTAACAGTGGCTGAATCGGGCTGTTTGAGGCCATTAATGGCAGGCCCAGTTCATTTGCGCCGAAACGAAACTGAGCAATACGCTGACGCAGTTGCTGGCGTAGTGCGTTGTTTTTTAAACGCTCCAAATTGCCCAGCATGGCATCGGCCAATGCTGGTGGCAGAGCCGTGGTATAAATATACGAGCGGGCGAATTGCACTAAATAATCAATTAAGGCTTCTGAGCCCGCGACAAACGCACCGCAGCCACCCAATGCTTTCCCTAATGTACCAACATACACAGGCAATTGCTCGGGCGTTAAATTAAACGCCTCGCGCACGCCACCGCCATGGTCTCCCAGAACACCAAAACCATGGGCGTCATCGATCATCAGTAAGGCCGGTTTTTGATGGTTAGAGTTTTGACGGTGAGAGCTTTGCGAAGCAGAGCACAGTTGCGCCAGTTGTGACGCATCGGCAAGGTCGCCATCCATGCTAAAAATGCTGTCGCTGATGACCAAGGTTTCGTTGCTTGAACCCTGCGCAGCAGAATCTTCTAACAGTTGTTCTAAATGTGCATAATCTTGATGTCGATAACGCGTGCTGGTGGCGCGGCTAAGTTGTGCACCGTCTAGCAGCGAAGCGTGATTGAGTTTGTCTTGCAGAATACGATCACCACGCTGAGCCAGCGCACTGATGACACCGAGGTTGGCCATGTAGCCAGTAGAAAATAATAAGGCTTTGGGGTATCCCGTATGGGCGGCTAAGGCATCTTCCAATTCGTGATGCGCACGGCTGTGTCCGCAAACTAAATGCGATGCCCCGCTGCCTAGTTGCCAGGTTTGTGCCGCACGGGCTAGATCGTCGCCACCTTGGGACGCCAAACCGAGGTAATCGTTGCTGCAAAAATTGATAAGAGATTGGCCTTCGACCCTCACCAACACGCCTTGGGGGCTATCGATCGTGTGGCGTTGTCGCCAAAGATGTTGCTCTCGACGTGCTTGCAACGCGCTTTCTAAACGCTGATTCCAACTCATGGGTTTTTCACCGGCAAGCTTCTGGTTTTTTTACCAACCAGCACGTGGCAACTTACTAAGCAGTTCATGGAAAACTCATTCTAGGGGATAGCCACATCATAATAGCGCCAAGGCATTGGTCAACCTGATATCAATAAGTAGGTTTACTACTGGTGCCGCGGTTTCTATCATCACAGTTTTTATCATCAGGGTTTCTATTAACAGTCCTCTGATTAACGGCCCTTTGATGTTTTACGAAGTCATATTCGTTAGCGCGAACGGAGATGGCCAAATAGGAATTAGCATGACCTCATCTTTTTTACATCCTGATCTGAAATTTGACCAAGAGCATGTCTGGCATCCTTACAGTTCCATGACCGAACCAAGCCCTGTTTGGCCAGTGGTCAGTGCGCATGGCGTACGTTTACGTTTAGACGACGGTCGTGAATTGATTGATGGTATGGCCAGCTGGTGGTGTGCGGTACATGGCTACAATCATCCAGCACTCAATCAAGCACTGATCACCCAAGCTGAGCAAATGAGTCATGTTATGTTTGGTGGGCTAACGCATGCCCCTGCCATTGAGTTGGCGCGGCGCTTAGTCGCAATGACACCCGAAGGATTAGACAAGGTCTTTATCGCGGACACCGGTTCGGTATCGGTAGAAGTGGCGATTAAAATGGCCATTCAGTATCAACAAGCCCGCGGTGAAGGCAAGCGCACCAAGCTGTTGGCGTTAGAGCGTGGTTATCATGGCGATACCTTGGGTGCCATGTCAGTGTGTGATCCCCAGCGCGGTATGCATCATTTGTTCAGTGGTATGTTGCCACAACAGTTTTTCGCACCGCCGCCGCAGACCCGTTTTGGCGACACCTGGGACGCGCAAGACTGTGCCGAATTGCGCTCGATATTAGAGCAGCATCACAGCAGCATCGCGGCGTTGATTCTCGAACCCATTGTGCAAGGAGCGGGCGGCATGCGTTTTTACCATCCGCAATATTTACGCGAGGCGCGCGCCCTGTGCGATCAATACGGTGTGTTGTTAATTGCCGATGAAATCGCCACCGGTTTTGGCCGTAGTGGCAAGTTGTTTGCCTGTGAGCATGCTGACATTGTTCCGGATATTATCTGTTTGGGCAAAGCCATCACCGGCGGTTATATGAGTTTGGCGGCAACGCTAACAACGACCAAGGTTGCCGAAACCATCAGCCAAGGCGATGCTGGATGTTTTATGCATGGGCCAACCTTTATGGGCAATCCACTGGCTTGTCGTGTGGCCTGTGCCAGTTTGGATTTGCTGCTAGAAAACGACTGGCAGACTCAAGTACAGCGACTGGAAGCTGGTTTAAAACAAGGATTAGCTGCGGCACGAGCAATGCCTGGTGTGGCCGATGTTCGTGTTTTAGGTGGCATTGGTGTGATTGAAATGGTCGATCCCATTGATACCGCAAAGCTTCAGCCCAAATGTGTTGAGCGTGGTATCTGGGTTAGACCGTTTGCCAATAACTTTTATGTGATGCCACCGTACGTGATGCCGGATGAGGACTTGCAGTATTTGACGAGCGCCATGTTAGAGGCGTTGCAAGCGTATTTCGATGAGGTGTCACCCAGCTAGTTTTGCAATATTGAGCAGGGTTTAAGAAGCGACTATCTCGTCTGCCTCTGCGGCCGGTTTCCCGCGATCATCTTGCTTCTTTTGTTCAGTATCTTTTTGTTCAATATCAGTGTGTTTTAATCGCGCATGGCTTTGTGAAATACCCGCCGTAAGTGCATAGCGCATGGCGTCTTCGACCGACCAATCTACGGTGGTTAAGCGCTCTTTTGGTAAAAACAGCGTATAGCCACCCACCATATAACTCATTGGTAAGTATACCGACACTAATTGGGACTGCTCGGTTTGGGTATTTAACACGCATTCGGGCACCTCATGGCTGGTAATAAAGCCCACTATTTGCCCAAGATTTGGCATGTCGACTAGCACTACTTGTTGTGCTTTGGGTTTGTCTGAGTCAAACATGGCGGCAAAATCGCGTACGGCACCGTACAAAGTTTTTACCAAAGGAATGCGCATTAAGGCGTCTTCTAAATAATCATAAATCCAACTGATGGGGTTAAATTGAAACAATAATCCCACCGTCAGTAAGGTAATTAATGTGATCAGTAATCCAGCGCCGGGAAACAGAAAATCCTGTAATTGGAAAAAGCTTAAGACCGTCATGCCTATGCCGTCTAACCATGCAAACGTCGACCACAATAACCAAGCAGTAATGACCAGCGGCAACACCACAATGGCGCCCTTAGCGAGGGGAGTCAGGAAAAATTGTTTCATAATGATTCGCATCGGATCCTTAAATAAGTCAGTCAGCGCAATGTTATTACTTCGTTTGCGTGCTTGTTAGGCTGTGCAGCATGTCTTTGAGTTCACGAATTTCGAACTGAAGATCTTCCAAGGTCGTTTTACCATT
>JARGOI010000399.1 GCA_029212275.1 Thalassolituus sp. | reverse complement strand
ACATCGAGAGAATCGCGGGTGAAAAACTCTCACAAATGGCGCAAAGCGAGGGCAACTATTATATGACCGTCGATGGTCGCTGGCAGCGCTAAAACGAAGACCGCATGCTCAATTGCATTTCACTTTGTGTCTTGGTAGTTCAAATTATAAACAAAAGCAATTTCTTTACATTAAATTTGAACTACAAAACATTACATAGGTCTTAGTTGAGGTAGTAATAGCGACAAGGTTTGTTATATTGCAACCACCTTGAACCATGTCAGGTTAAAGGAACAACCATTCGCTTTGGGGAAAACATAATGAAACGCACAACACTTGCAGCTGCTATTGCAGCAACGATGATGGCTGCTTCTGCTCAAGCAGCTGATTACAAATATTACGGAACTATTGGTGCTTTTTTTAACGATACCGATGTTGCCAAAGGTTATTTCGACGATTCCATAGAACACAGCTACACCATGGAAGCGTCTTTGGGTGCCATGCTGAGCGAAAGCTGGTCTGCAGAATTTAGTGTTGCCCAACCTGCGCCATTCAATGATGACGAAGATGCCGACATTGAAGAATATCGCTTAGATGCTCTATATTTTATTGGCAGTGCTGCGCTTAAGCCGTATTTAACAGCGGGTATCGGTTACCAAAATTTTGAATACCTAGGCTTCGAAGAAGATGGTTTTCTAGCGGATCTAGGTTTAGGTCTTCAGGCTGATTTTAGCGATCGTTTATTTGCTCGTGCCGAAGTACGTTTAGATGACATGACTGAAAACCGTTTAGAACAAACCATGTATGGTATCGAACTTGGTTTCCGTTTTGGTGAAGTTGCCGCGGCACCTGTTGTTATGCCTAAACCAGCACCGGCACCAGCTCCAGTAGTTGCTCCAAAGCCTGCACCTAAGCCAGTTGTTTTAGACACAGATAAAGACGGCGTTATTGATTCTGCGGACAAGTGTGCAAACACTCCTGCTGCAGCTTCGGTTGATGCTGACGGTTGTCCTGAATTCAGCGGTTCATTAAGCGGTGTTCAATTCGAATCAGGTTCTGCACGTTTGACCGATGGTAGCCGTGCTGTGTTAGACGCCGCAGCCACAACATTGAAACTGTACCCAGAACTGGATATACAAATTCAGGCTTACACTGATAACACTGGCAGCGACAGTTTCAACCTACTACTAAGTGAAAAACGTGCTCAATCTGTGCGTTCTTATTTGTTAGGTAAAGGTGTTGCTGCGGATAAATTGACTGCAAAAGGTTTTGGCGAAGCTAACCCAATTGCAAGCAATGACACTGTTGCTGGCCGCGCCGAAAACCGTCGCGTTGAATTGGTAGTAATGAAGTAATTTATTGATACCTAAGGATATTTTATCCTTTATAAAAATGGTCGAGCTCGTCTCGACCATTTTTTTATCCCTCCTAAAATCCCATTACTTTGACTGCTATTGGCCAATAGCCGTTAATAAAGTACATTACCTGCTTATATTGCACTCGCTCGAAGTGAATAATTCGCATCTCCTCTTAAGGGGATTAGATGAATAAGGGGATTAAATGAAAATTCGTTTACTGAACATGGCAGTACTTACTTTAATAATTTCGCAATCTGCCATCGTTTTTGCAACACCCACAACAAGCAATTCAGTTAAGGATGAATCCGAAAAAATACTTCCTAACGACAACAAAGAAGCCCTACTTGATGAAACAGCAAAAAAAGCCCCAAATTGCACAGTTGATTGTGGCGCAGAAGAAATCGCTTCAATAGCCACCCCCGCACCCGCACCCGCACCCGCACCCGCACCCGCACCCGCACCCATAAATTGTACTTCCATGTTAGATACCGATGCCGATCAAGACGGAATAACGCTTCGTTATGATGCTTGTCCATATACAGAGGAAGGCGCCAGCGTCGATGCGACCGGTTGTTCAGACAAAAACATCATCGGTACCGTCTATTTTGAAACCGACTCAAGCTCATTAAATAAAGAAGCGCTTGCAGCGCTTGGAAAAGTGGTCGCCAAATTTACTGAAGGCGAAAATCAACACTTAGGAGCAAAAGGCTATGCCGATCCCCGTGGTAATGTTGAATACAACCAGAATTTAAGCTTCCGACGCGCTAAAAACACCGTCGCGTACTTAAAAGAACAAGGAATATCAGCAAATAGCCTGAGTATTGCGGCCATGGGCGAAGAAAATACTTCGAGCCGATTGTCGGAAAACCGTCGGGTTGATATATACGCATCTCAATACAAGGCGGACGATCAGCCTCGCAACGCTGGCACCATGGCGTGTGATAACCAACTCGATTCAGATGATGATGGCGATGGTATTCCTCTTCGTTTAGACGCTTGCCCTCACACACCGGTAGAGAAAAAGGTTGATGTAACGGGCTGTCCTGTGCGCGAAGTGCTAGGCAGTATCTACTTTGAAACTAATTCTTCAGCAATCTCGACTGAGGCCAGCATTACACTCGACACAGTAAAAACCGCAGCAGATGCCGATTCAGGTAAATCTTTAATCATTAAAGGATATGCCGATAGCCGTGGCCCAAGTGAATTCAATAAGCGTCTAAGTAGCCAACGTTCATCTGCAGCGCGCAATTACTTAATTAACAGTGGCATCGCTGAAGATCGTTTAAGAGTTGATGCTATTGGCGCTGTTGATAATAATAAAGCTCTGAAAGAAAATCGCCGAGTCGACTTTTTCCTAGAATAATTTCATCTGTTGATTTCGATCTTTATTGCTTCTTACACTAAAACAACGCGGGCCTTATGGCCCGCGTTTTTGTTGCAATAATCGTTTGGACAAACTTATTTTGTTTTAGCGCGTGGCATAAACCGCTGTAAATGAGGCATACCAAAGACG
>JARGOI010000398.1 GCA_029212275.1 Thalassolituus sp. | reverse complement strand
TCCTTTCTCTACTGCTGATGTGATGCACTTCGGAGTTGAATCCGCGAAATATTAAGGAAAGAAAAAAATCGAATATATAACGCCAAGACCAGTAATCACACAGATACTATTGTTATTGATTATTGCAATTTAAAGTCTGAGTTAAGGTACCCCTGAATAATAAAATATAATTTTTAGCAATACAGACCCGATATCTTTGACGACATCTGGCGTACAGTGCCATATACCCTAGCGACAGTAGCCAGCATAATCGATCAAGAATCCATGTTGCATAATTCTACTCACAGGGAAGACAATATAATGATAAGAATAACGCTCACAGCATCCTTAGTATTTTTAGGGATAATTCTGACGCCCGCCGCCATGGCTGAGAATAGCTGCCAACTTAAATACCCATTAGTACTGTCCCATCACTTCGGTATCCGTTCAATTTGTCCTGATAGCTGGACACCCGATGAGTGCATGACCCGTGAAGAAGATAATATTGCCAAGTATTGTGCTAATTGGAATGACGACCAAGGCTGTCTCGACTGGGTACTCCCCGCAGACGAAGCACAGTTACCACCTCGAATCGATAACTTGTTTGATGCCAACTTAAAACGCACCAGCGATATCGCGCAATATCACCGTTATTTCAGCAAAGACATCGTTCAAGCTTTGGAGGCCTGCGGTAATAGAGTATTCATTGCTGATAAGCCCGCCTATGCCTCTTACCAAATACGCTCGGCATCATTACGCCGTACAGTGTTACAGGCACTTGCGGAAACTGGCGCGGATAAAGTAGTCATTATTGGCACGTCACAAGGTGTGCAAGATGCTCGCTTTATGACGGCGGTTCAGCCTGTCGATCTCAATAACCCTTCGGCGGGAAGCATGAAAAATCATGTCGCTGCGATAGTATCTTTAGCGGGCGAACGCCTGGGAGCCGAAATCGCAACCATCGGTATTACCGGAATGTCACTCTCAAATTATGGCTTTGGTGACGGTTGGATTGATCCAGTCGCCGGTGAGTTTTTTTGGGACTTTGAAGAAGGTGAAAAGCTCAATACCGATCTTCAGTGGCGTGAAGTGGGAAGTACCACCACAGATGCTGAGTTATTTTATCAACCCATGGTGTTAACTGAAAATTACGATATAACAAACCCGGTCGAGTATGATCTTGATTTGAACATGCAATTTCGTTCATTCTTAAATGGTATCGCAGTACTTAGCAGCCAATATATGCAACGAGATTTCTACAAAAATGAAGAAGCTTGGCATGCGTTAAGAAAAGCATTGGATATGAAAGAAAACAGCTGGGAAGATCTCGTTAATGAGAGTAATGAGGCCTGCAATGGCGTCGGTTACTTTAGCTACTCCGCACGTATTCGTAGATGGGATTATACCTACTGGGGTGATTCCACTTTTTACTTAGGTGTGTCAGCTTTATATGGTCCAAACGACGGCTACACCACTATGGACTCGCAAAATTTTGGTAGCATTGGATATCAACACTGTGCAAATGGCGAAAGCAATTTTGAGCACATCAAAACATTGGATGGCAACATTTTAAGCCACGGTTACTACCATAATTTTTTTACCGGTCGTAATAAGCATTACGGCCCAGAAAAAAGTTGGCTACAAGAACCTGCGCCTTACAAAGGAAATGCCGCAAAATTCTACGTGCAAGTTATGAGAGACTTGGTTGAACGTGGATATTAAATACATAGAGATAAATTTGATGCTAGAGATGTTCTAGCATCAAGCTCTAAACGCGGGAAAATAATCTCTTATTTTTTAAAGCAATAATGCTTCATAAAATCTTTAAATAATTGTCTTAATTATTCTTTCCCATGACTGGTTTCGAGTGTTGACTATTCTTGCAATCGCTTCGTATTTTTCCATTACACACTTAGATAACCACTAGCGTGGCGAGCCCGATTGTGCGGAAGATGCAAGGCGCTCAAGCCAGATCTGGTGAAAGTGAGACATTCGGTTTGGAAAGACGAGACTACCTAGGCGCGCGGCCCAACCATACTGGGTCTCTTCTGTGAGAACGTGAGAACCGCTGCCAGAAGAAGTAATCAGCCAGGCATGGTATGCATTTACGCCAATGCCGTAAGCGTTCCAAGCGATGCGCTCGCCTGGCACGAATTCGACTACTTCGGAGCGAATTGATACGCCAAATATGCGCCACTTAAAATGAGCTCCCATTGCTAGATCAGCTTCCAAACCATCGTTAATTCGAACGTTGTGAGAGTTCGGATACCAAGAGGGCCAAGTAGAGGCTCTTACAAGCCACTCTCAAACGACCTCGGGTGGAGCCGACATTTCCAACTCATTGCGCACATGGACAGGTGTTCTACCGGGTTCGTAACGCTCAGGCCATTTAATTGAATTCTGCATATTGCACACTTTATGGAGTTTCACGGAGTTACCCGCCTTGGCCACCGAACAATTAAGCAGGTAGCATTTGTGTCGCATAACACTGTGCATACGCTGCAAAAGTGCCTTATAACCTGTCAATTAATGAAACCTTATGAGTGCGCTTACCTAGATAAAAAGCATAGACAGTTGCATCTTTGTAGCGTATCTAATTGATCACGATATTCAGCAGTTAACCGACTAATTTCTGGCTGCCAATTCTGAATAAAGTGAAAGGACTGACCTCCCGTTAAATAACGAGGAAATATTAGCAAAGTTCGTACATTTATGTGCCAGAACGCGCCAACATTACGGAGACCTTTCGGGCTGTTTGCTAGCTTTTGGTATTTTTAACGTGCTGCGAAATAACAACCAAAATATTGGTATTAAAAATATAGAAGTAGAAACGATATCAGCGATTGTATGATATTTCTGATAAATCATAAGCAAA
>JARGOI010000397.1 GCA_029212275.1 Thalassolituus sp. | reverse complement strand
ACGGTGTTGATAATGTTTTACATAAATGCCTTTTTGTTTATCTCGTTAATCTAGGCAATCATTTGCCTTGTCTGAATTTAGTATTGCCTGTTTTAGTAATGCTTTACCAGTGGTCTTTACGTTTATTTAACTCTTTGTTTTTTCAGTTTAATAAGTTGCGCGTTAATTTATTGACAACCTTTGATTGCCATTAACAAATATGCATAGGTCATACCTATTTTGAATTTATTTATTTAAGACTCCTGAAGAAGGCAACCGAATAACGTAAATGACTCTGTTTATTCATGATTTTAGTGTAAGCACACTCGGGCAAAAAAGGAGATTATTTAGATAATTAATCTGACAAAAAGGACATAAAAAAACCGCACGAAGCGGTTTTTGAAAAAAGTTAAATGATGTCGGTAAGCGGTTATTCAGCGCTGCACAGGTCAGCCGCACCAAGCTTCCACATTTCGAAGCCGCCGTCTAAGCTGGCGACATCTTGAAAGCCTTGATCAACTAAAAATTGTGCTGCACTTTGGCTAGAGTTGCCGTGATAGCAACACACGATGATCGGCGTATCTTTACTTGTTGTTTGCATAAATTCTTGAATGTTGTCGTTACTGATGTGCACGGCATTACAAATATGACCGCTTTCATAGCTTTGTGGATCACGGATATCAATGACAGTTGCCGTTTTTTGTTCTATTTGTGGGCGTGCCGTTGCAATTTGGATGCGTTTATAGGACATGTTGACCCCCTGTGAAAATCGGAATGAATTACTATGTAAGATGGCGAAGGTTTATTGCACTGTCGAGTTTACGCTAAACACCTGTTTGTCTTCGAGTCTTAACGCCGTCAGGCGCCTGCCCCAGACGCATCCAGTATCTAACGCATAAACGTTATCAACACCGGTTATACCTTCAATGGCGGCCCAATGGCCAAATAATATTTGTGTGCTTTTATCTTGTTTAGCAGATTGTAAAAACCAAGGCTTAAAGCCCTCAGGCGCGGTGTCAGCAGCTTCTTTAGCAGACAAATTCATTCGATTATCTTGGTCTAAAAATCGCATCCGAGTGAGGTAATTAACAATCACACGTAAACGATCCATGCCGGTGAGAGAGTCTTCCCAACGGTCGGGTTGGTTGCCATACATGTGTTGTAAAAATGACTGAGGATCTTTTTTTAATGCTTGTTCTACTTCCTGCGCCAGTGCATGCGCTTGTTGTGGTGTCCAACAAGGTGGCAAACCTGCATGGCTCATAAAGACATTGTTTGCTGAGTCGAAATGCGTGAGCGGTTGGTGCCGCAGCCACGTTAAGATCTCGTCCTTATCGGGGGCAGTTAAAATGGCGTTGAGGGTATCGCTGCTTTTTTGCTGACGATCACTGAAAGCCACACCCAAAAGGTGCAAATCGTGATTGCCAAGTACGATCTTAGCTTTGTTACCTAATTGCTGTACGAATCGAAGGCATTCCAGCGACTTTGGCCCTCGGTTTACCAAATCACCGGCAAACCAAAGCTGATCTTGTTGTGGATCAAAAGCGATTACCTCGAGCAGCTGTTGTAGCTCGTCGAAGCAGCCTTGCAAATCGCCAATTGCATACGTTGCCATAATTAATTCAACGCGTTAGGGACGGCGAGCGTAAACACTGGGATGGTGGCATGAAACAGAGTGCCATCATCGGCTTCCATGACGTAATAACCGCGCATACTGCCAACCAATGTGCTTAATACCGAGCCAGACGAGTAACGATAGGTTTCGCCGGGTTCAATGGTGGGTTGTTCGCCTACCACACCTTCGCCTTTTACTTCTTGCACGTCGGCATTGCCATTGGCAATAAACCAATGACGAGTGCGTAATGTCGCGCCTTGTTCACCACGGTTGTGAATGTTGATGTGGTAAGCAAACACATAGCGCTGTTCTTCGGCAATGGATTGGTCAGCCAGATATTCACACCTGACGCTGACTTGAATGGAATTTTCAAGGCTCATGCTGCTCTCCTGTGCCACTGTTTAGGGCATGGGTATCAAGGGCATTTGTCTGATATTCTAGGTCGCTGACTAAGTCAGCAATGCGCACGTATTCTTCGAGAGTGAGTCGTTCGGGACGCAGAGTCGTATCAATGCCAATGCCTTCCAGCGCATCTGAACTGATAAGATTTTTCAGCGTGTTGCGCAACGTTTTACGACGCATGCTGAATGCTTCACGCACCACACGTTCGAGTATTTTATGATTTTTCGCTGGAAATGGCAGCTCGTTATAGGGCGCTATGCGAACAATGGCCGACTCAACTTTGGGTGGGGGATTAAAAGACTCAGGACCCACGACAAACAAAGGTTCAACTTTGCAAAAATATTGGGCCATGATGCTTAATCGACCATAATCGCCGCTGCCTGGTACTGCTGCTAGGCGTTCGACCACTTCTTTTTGCAGCATAAAGTGCATATCAAGCACTTGCTGATGGTGTTTCAAAAAATGAAAAATCAACGGCGTGGAAATATTGTAGGGTAAATTACCGACAATACGCAGCTGTTGACCTTCTTCTAGCAATTGCCCGAAATCGAACTTTAAGGCATCGCCTTCGTAAATATGGAAATCAGGATAATTAAAGAATTTGGTACGCAAAATTGGAATAAGGTCACGATCCAACTCTACCACGTAGAGCTTGCCACATTCTTCCAGCAACGGCTCTGTTAAAGCGCCCATCCCGGGACCAACTTCGACTAAACAATCACTGGCTTTGGGATGAATGGCACGAATGATTTTTTGAATCACATATTGATCATGTAAAAAGTTCTGACCAAAACGCTTGCGGGCCTTGTGGCCTTGCGCTTTGGGTGTGTGTTTACTCATTAAACGGAAGCCTGTGTGTGAAACGTAGGAGTTTGAG
>JARGOI010000396.1 GCA_029212275.1 Thalassolituus sp. | reverse complement strand
TACGCATATGCTCAACCAAGCCGGTAAACAAACGCGCGGCATACAGGCAGTGCATCGATGCATTGGTATCTTTGTGGGGAATACCAAAAAGCATCACCACGCCGTCTCCTAAGAATCGATCAACCTTACCGTTATAGAGCTTCGCGGCTTGGGACAATAAGCGATGGTATTGATTGAGGGTACTTGTCAGTGCTTCGGCAGATAACCGATGTTGCAATTCATTCAAATCTTGAATTTCTATAAAAAGAATGGCGCATTCGTAATAACGCATTGGATCGGTATTGTGTGGCTCAGAGGACGTTCCCATAAATTGGCTTAGGGCATTTTCAACCGCAAGTCTCTGTTGTTCTTTGCGAGCAATATCACTCAACGACGTGTGCATGCTAAACAAATCTGGATTGCTCGGTACCGTGGGCATTTGTAGATTTTCACCCGCTTTCCATTCTTCTAACTTTATCGTCAGACGTTTTAAGTAACGTCGATGAGATTCGGCCAATAGCCATCCTGCAAGCCCAGCAATCAAAGTAAGCGCTGCGGTCAGCATAATGGACAGACTTGCAAAACGATTTGCCATGGTGACGGCCGGTTCGCTGCTTGTGCTGACTAATAAAGTACCAAAGCGCTTATTATCTTGAATAATGTCGGACTGAATCACCGAGGAGTTGTCATTGATTTCGCCACGGCTGGCCAATGTTGCACCATCGTTATTCGTTAAACGTACGGCAGTTATTCCTGCGTCCAGATCCCATTCATCCAACAACAGTTTGAGACTGAGGCGATCATTACGCAGTAAAGAGGGGGTAAGAAGCGTACCTAGATGATTAAGGTCGCGCTGTATGTTTTGTTCCGTCAGCTCGCTGTTGACCGTTCTTAAATGGTTGTAGGTCAAAAGACTGATAATTAATCCAGCAAGAAGCACCAGTGAAGACGAGACGAGACCGGCTCGTTGACTGGTGTTGAGTCGTTCTATGTGTTCAAAAAGTCTGCGAATCATAGCGCTCAAACATTGGAAACCAAGTACATGTTTAATGCTATTATATGCGCCCTAAGCCCGAACACCAGCAGAAGCTGTCTTTATTTTGCACTTTTGCTGCTAACACGTGCTTTCGACTGCTTCTAGAGAGCATCGTCTCTAGTGAATGTCGCCAACACAATATGGATGGCTGATTTAAGTTAACTGATATTATTATGAGGAAACACCAATGAGTGATGTGAAAAAATCTCTGCAAGACAAACTTAAGAAAGTTGAGAAAGGCTTATTTTTAATGAGCGTTGATAGAGTTCGTGCCTTATCTACTCACGAAACCACAGATCTTATTGAAGAGTTACGTGCTGCTGTAGCTGCGGCGCAAGTTGACGTCGACAAGCTGTAATAACACTCTCAAACGTTTTTTAAGGCAGAATTTTCTGTGACAGAATTGGTATTAATACGCATCACTGGCGCCGATAAACCTGGTGTTACGGCGTCAATTAGCGGCATTTTGGCGCAATACGATGTGGCCGTGTTGGATATTGGCCAAGCTGAAATTCACGACACACTATCATTGGGAATTCTTGCTGCAATTCCCTCTAAAGCAGAATCTGCTCCGGCATTAAAAGATATTTTATTTCGGGTGCATGAATTGGGTTTAGCGGTGAGTTTTACGCCAGTCACTCCCGAAAGTTACGAGCAGTGGGTGTCTGGCCAAGGCAAGTCTCGGCATATCATCACGCTGCTGGCACGAAATATTGAAGCGGAAGCCATTTCGCGCATTACTGCCATTGCCGCGGAACATGGTCTTAATATTGATCAAATCAATCGTTTGTCGGGGCGCAAATCACTGGCTAGCAATGCGACGGCTCAAACCCGAGCCTGTGTAGAATTTTCGGTACGTGGCGATGCGGATCAAACCGTTATGCGAGCTCAGTTTTTGCAGGTTGCCACAGAGCTAGGCGTCGATATCGCGTTTCAAGAAGACAACGTTTATCGTCGTACACGGCGTTTGGTTGCTTTTGATATGGACTCCACGCTCATCGAAACCGAGGTTATCGATGAGCTAGCTCACGCTGCCGGTGTCGGTGAACAAGTTGCCGCCATTACCGAGCGTGCGATGCAAGGGGAGTTGGATTTCACGCAAAGCTTTGAACAGCGAGTGGCCTTATTAAAAGGTTTGAGTGGTGATGTTCTGCAAGGCATCGCGGAACGGTTGCCGGTGACCGAAGGTGCGGAACGCTTAATCAGCAACTTACGAGCACTGGGTTACAAAACCGCTATTTTGTCCGGTGGTTTCAATTATTTTGGTGAGTACTTACAAAAGCGCTTAGGCATTGATTATGTTTATGCCAACACACTGGAAATGGAAAATAACGTTGTTACTGGTCAAGTGACGGGCCGAGTAGTCGATGGTCAACGTAAAGCAGAATTGCTGCGAGAGTTAGCTGAGCGCGAAGGAATAAGGTTGGAGCAAACCATCGCAGTGGGGGACGGCGCCAACGATTTACCAATGCTGTCCATAGCCGGTTTGGGCATTGCGTTTAGAGCCAAACCGCTGGTTCGTGAAAATGCAAAGCACGCTATATCAACCTTAGGGTTGGACGGTATTTTGTATCTATTGGGCTATCACGACCGCGATATTCATTAATGTTGCTATCGAATCATGTGCTGATTGAAGAGTATTTTAGTCAGCATTATTGAGGAGAAACAGTATGCTGAAGTTTTGTGTCATGGCTTGATTTAAAAACCTGAGTTCCTTATCTGCATAATTAAAAACTAGTGTCATCAGAAAAGTCGTACGTCATCCCTAATTGTGGCCCCTGCACGTAATAACCCTGAATAAAGTTTACGCCGTATTGCCAAATATTGGAGACAGACGAAGCACTTTCTACAAAGGGGGCAATGGATATTTTGCCCGCTTCGTGTA
>JARGOI010000395.1 GCA_029212275.1 Thalassolituus sp. | reverse complement strand
CACATAAGCTAAACAGCCGCTTGGGTGTCCGATTTCTTGCGTATTTATTGGTTTTTAGTTTTTTTGTCAGTCTAATAGCTTCTGGTCTGCTCTTGTTTAACGACTACAAAAGAACAATGGATCAATTGCAGAACAGCTTGGATCAGATACAAAGCAGCTATCGCGCCAGTATTACCAACAGTTTGTGGAATTTCGACGATAGTCAAATCAATGCCCTGTTGGATGGCATAAGTACCTTTCCTAATATAAACCAAGCCTACATTACTGATAATAATGACATCATTATCTTTCCTGAAGACACAAGAAATATTAATGAGAATTCTAACTATTCATTTGATTTAAGTTATAAATCAAAAAATCAGTTACATGCTTTAGGCACGCTTAATCTCATCGTCGATTTTAATCAAATATATGATGAGATTAAAAGTAAAGCGCTCACCATTGCAGTTACACAATTCATCAAAACATTCACTGTCTCGATATTTATCATTTTTTTGATTCGACTCTTGATAACACGCAGATTAGGAATCATGGTTGACTGGATAACCAACATTCGTTTCTTTAATAACGCTCCTCCTCTCCATTTTAAAGGCAACTCTCATCGAAATGATGAATTGGATTTAGTTGCCAGTGCGTTAAATAAAATGCAACTAGCACTGTCTTTAGACTTACTCGAAAGAAATGAATACCAAGAAGAACTTCAAAATACCAAAGATCAACTTTCTATTTTGGTTGATAACGCCCGACTGGGATATGCAACTTACACTCGCTCATCAGACTCACTGACTTGCAACTCACATTTCGCTAGGCATCTGGCACTGAGTGAACCTGAGTTTGATACCATGGAAGCCCCCATTAAAGAGCTGTGTAGCTTAATTATTAGTGATAATGCTTCGATAATTACTAATAAAATTAACAATATATTAATGGGACGTAATAGTCGTCTGCACGCCCAGGTCGAGATCAAAAATTTCCGAAAGATAAAATGTTTTTTTGATCTCAATATTGAGGTTTTAAAATATACACCCAATGGACCTGAAATAATCATTATCTGTTTATTAGATAAAACAAAAGAAGTCGAATATCATCAACGATCAAATGAATTGGCACTCACTTTAGAAGATAACGTAGCATCTCGTACCGAGGCCTTGTATGAGAAGCAACATAAAGCCGAACTAGAAATCGAACGATTAAAATCTCATCTCCAAAATGCAAACACACAAATCTCTTACATTAATGAAAACAACTTTCAAAAGCTGTTAGTTAATGAAATGCAAAAAACACCTGAATTAATTAAACATAGTAACTTGAAGTTTTATGCTGAATATTTGAATCTTAGCAATTCTTCCGAAAAAATTTCGATGGACTTAGTAGAAACAATTAAAGAGTTTTTGTGTGATCCCAACTTTTTAATTAACATTAATATTCGCACACAACTACCATTTTCACTCGTATTGCAATCAGATAAACCATTGATTTTATTTTTATTGAAGCTTTTGATCAATGAAGATCCTTATCTCGAACATATTAAAGAAATTTGTTTCAAGCTGGTAGCGAGTGGAGATACAACCACTCTTAATTTAGGTTTTGAATTTAAAGATTCCTTCAAAGCATCGCTGCAATCAAACCAACTACAAGAACATCCTCTCATGGGATTGTCGAACCACATAGCCAAACGTCATTTTCAAGGAAATATCTCACGCTATTACTCAAAGAACTTGGATTCTTCTAATTCAAAATCCGCATTTGAAACTAATATTGTCATTAATTTAAAAGATTCTTATATTGAAACTCTCTCTTAAAAAATAGTTTTTCAAAAACGTCTATCTCTATCAAAAAATTGTCAAAAAAAAGCACTCTAGGACATCACAGAATAACGTATGCCTTAGAGTGCTTTTGTTAATGACGAATTTTATGCTTTTTTCGCGGCTTCTTGATCTTTCAATTCACGACGTAATATTTTACCAACTGGCGTCATTGGTAGCTCATCACGGAATTCAATATACTTGGGTTGCTTGTAGCCCGTAAGCGACTTACGACAATGCGCGCGCACAACTTCTTCGGTCAGGCTGCTGTCTACTGCTACAACAAAGAGTTTAACAGCTTCACCTGTCTTCTCATCGTCTACACCAATCACAGCACAGTTTTCTACACCTTTTAGTGTCGATGCAACGTCTTCAATTTCATTTGGATACACGTTAAAACCCGAAACCAAAATCATGTCTTTAATTCGATCAACGATACGGATAAATCCAGTGTCGTCTATTACCGCAACGTCTCCAGTTCGAAACCATTCGCCATCGGCAGTAAAGCACTCGGCTGTAGCTTCAGGACGATTCCAGTAACCTTTCATGACCTGCGGCCCCTTCACGCAAAGCTCTCCGCGTTCACCTAGCTCAACATCATTACCCTGATCGTCAATACACTTGAGTGCGGTATTCGGTGCAGCTTGACCGACCGTACCGAGTTTTTCTAGCCCACCACCAGGGTTTACAGACACGATAGGCGAACATTCAGTTAATCCATAACCTTCCGAAATGCCACAACCGGTCGCTTCCTTCCAACGCTTGAAAGTCGCTTCCATCAACGCCGTTCCGCCAGAAAGCGTGAATTTCAAATCGCTAAAATCGCAATTTTTAAATTCTGGGTGATTTAACAAAGATACGAATAAGGTATTTAGACCGACAAAGCCATTAGGTTTGTGAGGTTTAATCATGCGGATAAACATAGCGGTATCACGCGGATTGGCAATCAAAACGCTGTGATCACCCGTTTCTGCTAACGCCATTAAATGCACAGTAAATGAATAAATATGGTAAAGAGGCAAAGGCGCAATAAAAGTAGCACCAGTTTCAAGCTTAAGCAGATTCCCCTTGTCATCAGTTTGATTCATACAGGCGC
>JARGOI010000394.1 GCA_029212275.1 Thalassolituus sp. | reverse complement strand
CTTTAATGCAAGGAACTTTAATAAAAGCGGCTTTATTCAGCGCGGTTGCCTTCAGTGTGGTGCTAACGGCGTGTAGCGATACAGAAAACCCGTCGTCGACCGCCAGCAAAGATGTCACGCAAGCGGCTAACACAAACACAGCAAAGCTCTTACCCGTAAAGGTGGCCAGTCTGGTTAGTGAACCGTTGTTGGAGTCACGCGTATTTACTGGCACAACCCGCGCCGTCAGTCGCGCGATTATTCGCTCACAAGTGGCTGGCCGCGTCGCCCGCTTACCGGTGACGCTTGGTAAAGAAGTTAAATCGGGCGACTTGCTATTAGAACTGTACAACCCGGAAGCTAATCCTGCCGCTCAATCCGCAGAACGCCAATGGCGTCAACTGGAATCACAACAAACTCAGCGTCAGCGTGACTTTGATCGCATTAGCTCACTCTACAAAAATGGTACCGTGAGTAAGCAAGAATTCGAGCAGGTACGCACCGATTTAGAATCCCTGACCGACCAAACCTTATCAGCCAAAGAACAATTCAGTCGTGCCCAACGATTGAACTTGGAGCGGTTAATTAGCGCTCCGTTTGCTGGCGTTGTGACGACAATTAACACCGATATCGGCGAGGTAGTCTCACCTGGCCAAGCGTTGCTAGGCATTGCCGATCCGTCAAAAACCGAAGTCGAAATGGCAATCAACTATGATATTGCAACCAATCTAAAGGTCGGCGATCTGGTCAGCGTCATTTTACCTTTTCAACAAAACAGCGCACGCCAAGGGATGGTGACTGAACTGAGTCCATTCCGTGAGCGCGGTGCCCTGCCGACAGTGGTGCTGGCATTTCCCGAACAACAGATTCGCCCTGGCGTCGCAGTACATGCTCGCTTTGATATTACTAAAGGTGATGGATTTACCGTACCTATGAGTGCCTTAGTTCGAAAAGGTGACGGCGCGGTGATTTATCGAATTAATTCCGACAATCAAGCCGTGGCTGTGCCAGTCACCTTAGGTTTAATGCAACAAAATGGCATTGAAATCAGCGCGACTAAGAGGTTCCCTTTAACGGCCGGAGAGCAATTTGTCGTGACCGGAAGCCATCGCTTATTTGATGGGGCCAGCGTGGAGATTATTCCATGAAGTTATTTGGTTACATCCATCGCTACAAGCGTTTGGTGTTGGCATTAACGGCCATGTTTATGTTGCTGGGTATCGCATCATGGTTGACGATGGCGCGACAAGAAGATCCGAGTTTCCCTTATCGCACCGGAACAATTCGGGTGGTATTTCCAGGGCTATCGGCTGAGCAAATAGAAAAGCTCATTACCGAGCCGTTAGAAGAACAACTAGCTGAAGTTGAGGAGATTCGCCGCGTTAAATCGACGTCTCGCGACAATGTCACCATCTTTGTGGTGGAACTTCTTGATCGAATTTATGACACCGATGCAGCGTGGGATAGAGTCCGGCGGGCAATGGAAAAAGCCGAACAAGATTTCCCTCAAGGGGTTACTGAGTTTGTATTAGAAGATCGCCGTATGGATATTCCAGCCGCCGTAATCAGTATCGTTGGCACGGCCGATACGCTTGAATTAGCGCTCCAAGCAAACCGATTAAAACGGCAATTATTAGCGGTTAATGGCGTGTCGCGTATTGATATTGAGGGCGATCCAGAGAAAGAACTTCGTATCGATTTAGACAGCGCGATGATGAGCCAGCTGAGTATTAATCGCGATCAAATTGTGAGCGCTATTCAGGCACATAATCACATTATTCCCGGTGGTGTTATTCGTATTGGTGATCACGCCTTACGGGTGGATACCAGTTCCGATTTACAACAACGATCCGATGTCGAAAGTATTCCGATTCGCTTAGCAACAGGACAGCAAATTCCACTGAGTGCAATCGCTGCGGTTAAATTCGTTCCACGCGAACCAATGGCAGGGCAGACTTACCATAACGGTATGCGCGCAGTATCGTTGGGCATTTATACCAAGCGCGGTCAGGTCGATGCCATTGCCTTTGGCGAGCAAATTCGTGAACGTCTTAATACTGTCCGTGCCGATTATCAACCGTTAGACATTGTCGAAACCTTCTTTCAACCAGACTATGTCGCCGATCGGTTAGAAGGACTGCAATATAATTTATTGGGCAGTATTTTAATCATTGCACTAACAGTGATCGCGGCTTTGGGCTGGCGCAATGGCTTGCTTGTCGCTGGTGTATTGCCAGTCGTGGCCATAATCGTACTGGCTATCTACAACTTGGGCGGCGGTGTTCTGCATCAAATTGCCGTCATCGGTATTGTGATTTCGTTAGGTATTCTCATCGACAATGCCATTGTCGTGGTAGAAGCGATTGTACAAGCATTGCAAGCAGGAGGTTCACGTCGAGAAGCCGTTGAAAGTGCTTTTTTGCAAATGGCGTTTCCCTTGTTTACCTCAACAGGAACCACCGTTGCCGCCTTTATTCCTCTGTTATTAAGCAAAGGCGGAACAGGAGACTTTACCCGTGGCATTCCAGTGATGATTATTCTCTCGCTGTTAGTCAGTTATATTATTTCCGTCATGGTATTGCCTTTAATCGCAGAACGTTTGGTGGGTATTCCTAAGCACGACAACCAGCGTTGGATTAAAAAAATATCTGAAAAATTAATTTATCTCAGTCGCTACCAAGCAAAATGGGCGCTGCTATTTATTGTGATTATTATGGCAGTCACGGTGATGTTATTGCCGATGTTAAAATTGCAGTTTTTCCCGCAAGCCGATCGCAATCAAGTCGTCATTGACATGACCTTTCCCAGTGATAGCAGTCTTGAACGCGTTGCTGAAGTCAGCGCCAACTTAGAGCAACAATTATTAGCACGCGCCGATGTGGTGGCTGTGATGCGCTCGGTGGGCATGTCGGGGTGTCGTTTTTAC
>JARGOI010000015.1 GCA_029212275.1 Thalassolituus sp. | reverse complement strand
TTTATGAGTCTATAGTAGCGACATGATATCAATTATAGAAATCAATCTTTTCTACCGGCTCGATAGCTATTAACTAAGACAGGGTCATAAAGTTTATCTATCGATAGATGCTGGCTGTTTTATTGGTGTTAAATTCTTTGATAACGAATTACAAAAAAGTGCTCGATTCAAACGGCAGAACGTTTAAGAATTTAGGACCGTAAAATTTTCAGGCATTTAGAGTTTGAAATGATAAAAACAAAAAAAGCCCCAGCGTTAGCTGAGGCTTTCGGTCTTAGCTCTGAACGTTTACGAGAAACTCGAGGTTGCTCAGAGTATCTGGCAATGCTGAAGCGATGAGATGCTAGGCATTTTTAAGTGAGAACCCGAGACATACCAATTGGTAGGCGACGGGTCGAGCGAAAAAATAACGCCGCAGATCGCGCTTCAGAGAAGCCAGATTTAGATTTTACCTACTAAGTCTAGAGAAGGTGACAACGTCGCTTCGCCTTCTTTCCACTTAGCTGGGCATACTTCACCTGGGTTGTTACGAACGTACTGAGCCGCTTTTACTTTGCTCATTAGGTTAGTTGCATCACGACCAATACCTTCGGCTGTGATTTCAACGGCTTGGATAATACCGTCTGGATCGACCAAGAATGTCGCACGGTTTGCAAGACCTTGGCCTTCACGCATTACACCAAAGTTGTTGGTAATGTTGCCGCTTTGGTCACCAACCATAAAGTACTTAATTTTACCGATAGTTTCCGACGCATCGTGCCATGCTTTGTGTACGAAGTGAGTGTCAGTAGATACTGAATATACTTCTACGCCTAACTTTTGCAGTTCTTCGTAATGGTCGGCAACGTCACCTAGCTCAGTTGGGCATACGAATGTGAAGTCAGCAGGGTAGAAAAAGAAGATTGCCCACTTTCCTTTCACGTCCGCTTCTGTGATATCGACAAATTCACCGTTCTTAAACGCGGTTGCGCTGAATGGTTTGATTTCTGTGTTGATCATGGTTTATCTCCGTTAGGTTATTGCCATTGGTTTAAAATAAAACTGTCAAACTTTAATTCTGGAGCCATGTTAGAGGGTTTCTAACAATACGTTAAATTGATCTTTTCAAAGTGCTCAATAGGTTTTCGCTATTACTCTTCAAAGCGCTCTGATCGTTACTTTGCCACAGTATCCCTTAAGCCATTTGATTTTTTTAATGCTAAATGGCTCAGTCAAAACTCAGATAACTAGGCTACTCGCCAACTTCATTGACGCAAGGCCTCTGGCAAACTATCTACATGTAACGTTCGAGTTGGGAACGCACAATCCGCCCCGACGTCATGAATAATCTGCATTATTTGCAATAACACGTCTTGTTTTACCTGATGATACTCTATCCAGTCGGTCGTTTTGGTAAAGGTATACACAAAAAAATCCAAACTCGAGGCACCAAACCCATTGAAATTAACAATCATAGTTTGCGCTTGGTCAATATCAGGGTGTTGACGCAACATCAGACGGATTCGTTCCATTAAATCGTTCACGAGACGAGCATCTTGGTAGCGCACACCAATGGTTTCATAAATTCGACGATTCAACATGCGCGAGGGATTTTCGACCGAAATGCTCGTGAACACTGAATTGGGCACATACAATGGGCGTTTATCAAACGTCCGAATGTGAGTCACCCGAAAACCAATACTTTCTACCGTGCCTTCAATACTACGATCCGGCGAACGAATCCAATCTCCGACTCGAAATGGTCGATCTAAATAGATAATCAGAGAACCAAAAAAGTTGGCAAGCAAATCTTTGGCGGCCAGACCAACAATCAAACCGCCCATGCCCCCAAACGCTAAAATCCCAGATATAGAAATTCCCAGCAATTGAAAAATGGGCATGACCATCAAAATACTGACCGCCAACTTGGCCAACTTGCCAACCAACTGCACTGTGGTAGGATCTTTACCAATATCGAGCTGTGCGTGTTCTACTTTATTAACTAATCGCCATAAGGCCCACGCCATTAATACAATCAAAGCTAGTTGGCGAGTAATAGAAATGCTTTCGTTGACGCCTACCTCAAAATAATCTGAGGTTATGTCTCCCGCCCAAGTAAAACCGATAACTAAAATAATCCAATTAACCGGAATCGCCACCGCTTCGACAATGACATCGTCCCAGCGATTATTGGTCAGGCTCACCCAACGCACCATGCGTCGACGAAGCAAACGCCAGAAAAAACCGACAACCAAGGTGACGCCAAGAACAATCATAATTTCCCAGAACCAATCGTAGTTCTGTGTGATCAATTCTTGCCAGCTTTCCATGTGGTCGCTCTTTCTCGTTATCTAATCAATAAAATTAAAATGTTAAGTCACATTATTACTGCGCAGGCACCGGAGCATATGGGCCATTCAATAAGCCTCGATGCGAATCATCAATGGCGACGTAATTTGCAGTTCGAGCCAACTCTGGCGTGGCATCAGAAAGCGATCCGACGACTTGATTGACCGCAGCACTCACTAAAGCACCTAACAAACCACCGCCACTGGAGCCAGGATCATTCACTGCCGAGGCTCGTGCGTCCCACAATAAATTGCCTGTACGAGCGTCCACCAGCTTCATACTGAAATCGACCATCGCCTTAGAAGACAACACATTGTACTTTTGTCCCCATTGATTGATCGTAATGTACAACACCGCGTCAGCACCAATAATTTCACGAATTTTATCCAAAGGCACCTGATTCATTTCGTCGGGTGTTGGCAGACCATTCTCTTTCATAAACTGATCTATCACTGCCACCGGAAAAACGTAATAGCCTTTTTCTGCCAAAGGACGAGAGATGGTAGAGATATAAACGTAAGGTGCACCGACTTCCACCGTATCATTATTGGGTGGAATCACTAATATTGAACGTGGTTTTGCGGCAATTAAGGCATCGTAATTATAGGGATCACGGGTTGCACAACCTGCGGTGAATAGCACACTGACAAGCAGCGACAAGAGCAAAGGGGTTTTAATAAAACTAATGGATGTCATTACTTAGATCCCTCTAACCGCTGCAACATGCCATCAATCATGGTCGCTGACTCTGGATATAAATTCTTTTCCACCAAAAACGCCGACTTCGATTGTTCGATGTCGCCTTGCAACGCATACATATAACCGAGGTGCGCATGAATGCCCGGTGCAATCGGCATATCTTTCGCTTCGGCTTTTTGAATGTCGGTGGTCAAAATGGATATTTGTTTTGGCGCATCAGCGCTACCCGGTTTGGCATACATGCTGTACACCAAAGATTCGTACTCGCCCCAATAAAAAATATCTTTCTTACTGGCACACCCTGATAACACAACGACACTTAAGGCCGTAGCCAATAAAATAATTGAACGCATGACAACATCCTTATTTAATTAATTGGCTTCAACAGCCCAAGCGCCATTTTCTAAATCACGTACTAAGTTATTCACGGCTTCGGTGATGGCAAAATTTAATACCTTACCATTTAGCGTTGAGTCGTAACTGGCAGTCGAACCAAAACCAATCACTTCGCGATTACTCAGTTCGTATTCTCCAGCAGCTTGGGTGCTGTACACCACTTCTCCACTGATGACATCGACAATGTTCAGGGTGACTTTCGAGTAGGCCGTTTGTTTTTTACCCGACCCCAAAATTCCGAACAACTGACGATCGCCCGTCACTTTACGACCAAATTCGGTAACGTCACCGGTGACGGTGTAACGTGCCCCTTTTAGGTTTTGTGTCACACCACTTAATTTGGCTTCTTGCTGCATAGTTTCTAAATTATCGCGATCCAATACTTTAAACCGGTTGGTTTGTTGTAAGTGCGTTTTTAAGATAGTTTTTGCTTGGCTGCCGAGCTTGTCTTGGCCAGAAGAAAACAACCCTTGCATATACGTTGAGCGATTTTGGAAGTTGCCTACCACCAAACTGGTTTTAATACCCGAGTAAGATGTGTTGTAAGATTTGACGGTTTCCGATTCGATGAGTTTATTCGACTGCGTTGCCGAACAGCCGCTGAGCAAGCTGGTTGAAAGTGCAACAACGGCGGTAATTAACCAAATTGAATGACGTTTTGTGTTCATAACTATTCCTTATTAATATATTTTATAAACCGCTGCGTTGACGCACGGCTTCAAATAAACACACACCCGAGGCCACAGAGACGTTGAGCGAACTCACCTCTCCTGCCATAGGAATATTAACTAAAAAGTCGCAATGCTCGCGTGTTAAGCGACGCATGCCCGCGCCTTCAGCGCCCATAACTAATGCCAAAGGACCAGTGAGTGCTTGTTGGTAAATACTATTTTCTGCTTCACCGGCGGTACCACCAATCCAAATACCGCGCTCTTGCAGATCTTTCATGGTGCGCGCTAAATTCGTCACCTGAATATAAGGGACGGCTTCGGCGGCACCACAAGCAATTTTCGCGGCCGTGGCTGTTAACGGTGCTGATTTATCCTTCGGTGCAATGACGACATGCACACCCGCAGCATCGGCAGTACGCAATACCGCCCCCAAATTATGTGGGTCGGTTACGCCGTCTAAGATAAGAATAAAAGCATTGCCGTCGATGGCATCCAAAATTTCCGGCAGATGTTTCTCAGTTTTGTTTTGCACTTGCTTGCGCAAGGCGACAATGCCCTGATGATTGCCTTCGGCTTTTTGATTTAATAAGCCTTTGTCTGCTTCGCGAATTGCGATGCCTTGGTTCTGCGCCAACTCCAACAAACGCTTCATGCGGTCATCGACACGGCCTTTTTGCACCCAAATTTCCATCACTTGATCGGGTGAGCGCTCAAGTAAGGTGGTGACGGCATGAATGCCAAATACACTGTCGAGTTTCATAATTTCACGATGATGGTTGTTAGGGTCTTCAATTTAATGGCTTCACTTTCGTTTTTTGGCTGGCGCGGTTCGTTGCGCAGCAGCATTACTAGCAGAGGCTTTTTTCCCTGCTGGTTTTTTACTGCTAGGCTTTTTCTTTTTCGGCTTAGCCGCAGCTGATTTTGCCGTCGTACCTGTTTTATCCAATGCGCCTTTACCAGCAGAAGATTTAGCCCCTGTGCCTTTACCTGCAGCATTTTTTGATCTGCCACTCTTAGCGCCAGCCGCCGCTTTACCGGCTTTCATAAATTCTTCTTTGGTGGTGCCATTGCGCACAGAACGACGACGCGGCGAACGTGACGGTGTTAATACTTCTGTGGCACCACTGCTTTTACCATCGGCACTGTTTTTACCATCTGCATTAATGGGCGCGGTGGTTAATTCGAAATCGACCTTACGTTCATCCAAATCAACACCCATCACACGAACCCAAATACGATCACCTAAGCGGAAGCTGCGACGGGTACGTTCGCCAATTAAGCGATGTTTTACCGAGTCAAACTGGTAGTAGTCGTTTTGCAGGGTGCTGATGTGAACCAGACCTTCGACGTACACGTCTTTTAATTCGACGAACAAACCAAAACCGGTGACGGCGGTAATGGTGCCTTCGAAGTCTTCGCCTACCTTATCGCGGATATATTCGCATTTAAGGAAGTCGGTGACGTCACGCGTGGCATCATCGGCACGACGTTCAGTCATCGAGCAATGTTCGCCCATGACAATCATCGAGGCCATGTCGTATGGATAAATATCACGTTGCGGTATGGGTTTCGCACCGTCTTCTCGAATAACGTGGGTGCATTCACGCTCGCTGCGAATAATGCTACGAATACCGCGATGCACCAACAAATCGGGATAACGACGAATTGGTGAGGTGAAGTGACCATACGCTTTATAGGCCAAGCCAAAGTGGCCTTCGTTTTCGGGCGAATACACCGCCTGACTCAACGAACGCAGCAATACCGTCTGTATTAAATGCGAATCGGGACGATTTTCAATTTGCTGTAACAAGGTTTGATAATCTTTTGGCGACGGCTCTTTGCCGTTGGGCATGGTTAGCCCCATTTCGCCTAAAAACGCACCCAAGTTTTCCAATTTTTCGGCACTTGGGCCTTTGTGCACACGATATAAGGCCGGCACTTTATAGCGATCAAAGATATCGGCAGCACAGACGTTGGCAGCCAACATACATTCTTCAATCAGCATGTGTGCATGGTTACGCGTTGTGGGCACAATTTCTTGAATTTTACGCTGACTATCGAACACGATGCGTGTTTCGACCGAATCAAAATCCATCGCACCACGCACCACTCGCTGTTGGCGCAGAACATGAAATAAGCGGTACAACTCATCGACGTGCGGCGCAACGTCGGCGTAATGCTCGCGCCATTGTTGCTGCGTATCTGGGTCGCCTTCGGGGTTAATCATTTCCCAAACTTTGTTGTACGTCAGGCGTGCATGCGAATGTATGATGCCTTCCATAAACTTATAGCCTGACACGCGACCGGCTTTAGAAATGGTCATTTCACAGACCATCACCAAACGATCAACGTGCGGATTAAGCGAGCACAATCCATTGGATAGTTTTTCGGGCAGCATGGGCACGACAGAACCCGGAAAGTACACCGAGGTACCACGCTGATGCGCTTCTTTATCTAAGGCAGAATTCACATTCACATAATGCGAAACATCGGCAATAGCGACCCACAGACGCCAACCGCCGGAGCTTTTATTTCTTTCGCAGTAAACCGCGTCATCAAAATCGCGGGCGTCTTCGCCATCGATAGTGACGAATGGCAATTGACGTAAATCAACGCGATGATGTTTATCCGCTTCGAGTACTTCACTGTGAATAGCGTCGGTCTCTGCCAGCACTTCGGCGGGCCACTCGTGCGGAATATTGTGTGTGCGAATGGCAACGTCAATTTCCATGCCGGGGGCTAAATGTTCGCCCAGCACTTCCACCACCTCACCTGCCGGCAAACCTGCTCCCGTTGGCTGTTTAGTGATGTTCACCACCACAAACTGTCCGTGCTTAGCGTCTTTGCGCCCTTCGGAAGGCACCAGCACTTCCATAGAAATACGCTTGCTGTCGGGCTGGACAATGCCCACACCGCTCTCTTCGTAATAGCGCCCCACGATTTGTTTGGTATTGCGCTCTAACACTTCAACAATTTTACCTTCGGGACGACCACGACGATCGAGACCCAGCACTTGTACGGCGACTTTGTCACCATGAAATACTTTGCGCATTTGTCGGTTAGAGAGAAAAATATCGTTGTCATCTTGCAACACAAAACCAAAGCCATCGCGATGTCCCATCACCGTACCGGTTTTGAGATTGACCTTGGCTAGTGGCATAAACTGGCTGCGGCGATTGCTGATCAGTTGTCCGTCACGGCACATGGCGATAAGGCGACGACGCAAGGCTTCGATGCGGTCTTCGTCAGTTTCTCCAAGCGCTTCGCAGACATCGGGATGCGTCATAGGGGCGTTAGATTGCTTTAGCAATAGCAGCAGCGCATCGCGGCTTGGCACCGGATTATCGTATTTTTCGGCTTCGCTCGCGGCGTTGGGATCTTCGATCACGATCGGCTGTTTGGAAAGTGTATTTTTTGGTGTTGCTTTCTTTTTGGAATCCGTCAATGTGCGGCTCCTTCAATAAATATCTGTGGAGTATACCGCATCCCGCCCTCGCGTATTTAAGTGTGTGCTAAACCATGTGTACATAAGTATGAACATTTTACGCAATCCAAATGACATTTCTGTTATTTAAAGGCGCCATGGCTTACAACGATTTAAAATTAATCAGCGTAGCGTCGCGGCTTTTACCTGCCTGGGCTAGTTTGTCTAGGTAGTCTTGCCAAAGTTCGGTCTGATGAGTGCAAAGATGATGCAAAAAATTCCAATCGTACAAGCCCGAGTCGTGACCATCATCGAAGGTCAATTTTAGAGCGTAGTTTCCAGCAGGTTCAACTTTTACTAGATTAACGTCTTTCTTGCCAAATTGCAGAACCTCGTTACCCACGCCATGTCCACGCACTTCCGCAGAAGGCGAATAAACGCGCAAATACTCATAAGGCAACTGAAAAATTTCTGCTCCGTAGCTCAACTCTAAACAGCGGCTACCTTTTCGGACTTTTATCGCACTTGGAATCACAGGTTATTCTCATCAATGAAGGTCGAATACTTTATCTACAAAGGCTAAAGAATCTTATCCTCTTCTTTGAAATTTAAACACAGACGATATAAAAAACGGCCCGATATGGACCGTTCTTGTTGTGCTTATAAAATAAATTGACTCAGGTCTAAGTCTTGCGCCAGAGCACTGAGCTTATCATTTACATACGCCTCATCGATGGTCACCGCTTCGGTTAAGTCGGTGGCATCAAACGATATGGTTTCGAGCAAACGCTCCATCAGTGTATGCAAGCGACGCGCACCGATATTTTCGGTCGATTCATTCACATCATAAGCAATTTGCGCCAAACGAGAAATCGCACTTGGGGTAAAGTCGATATCTACGCCTTCTGTTTTCAACAGCGCTTTGTACTGCACCGTGAGCGACGCATTTGGTTCGGTCAGAATGCGTTCGAAATCTTTTGGTGTTAACGCCTGCAGCTCAACACGAATCGGCAAACGACCTTGCAGTTCTGGAATCAGATCCGATGGCTTGCTCAAATGGAACGCGCCCGATGCCACAAACAAGATGTGGTCGGTTTTTATCATGCCGTGCTTAGTCGTCACGGTGCAGCCTTCGATAAGAGGCAACAAATCACGCTGTACACCTTCGCGCGAGACGTCACCGCCCGAACCACTTTCATTGCGTTTGGCGACTTTATCGATCTCATCAATAAAGACGATGCCGTTTTGTTCGACCAATTCCAAAGCACGCACTTTCAGCTCGTCAATGTTCAACATGCTAGCGGCTTCTTCGTCACGCACTTGCTTAAGCGCATCTTTGATTTTCATCTTACGCTTCGATTTTTTGTCCCCACTCATGTTAGAGAACATACTTTGCAGTTGGCTGGTCATTTCTTCCATGCCCGGAGGAGCCATAATTTCGACGCCCATACTTGTTTGCGATAGGTTGATTTCGATTTCTTTCTCATCGAGCTCACCTTCGCGCAGTTTTTTACGAAATATCTGACGAGTGCTGCTATCGGTTTTCGAGGGCTGTGGATCTTCGGTGGTATCCCAACTGGTGGTTTCGCCCGAGTTACCGTTTCGCGCGGGCGGTAGTAACACATCCAAAATTCGTTCTTCGGCACGCTCAGCAGCTCGCGAAGCGACTTTTTTCATTTCTTGCTCGCGCAACAACTTAATGCCTGTTTCTACCAGATCTCGAATAATGGATTCGACGTCTTTACCGACGTAACCCACTTCGGTGAACTTGGTCGCTTCAACCTTAATAAAAGGTGCATTAGCGAGCTTGGCCAAACGACGGGCGATTTCGGTTTTACCTACACCGGTTGGCCCGATCATTAAAATATTCTTAGGGGTCACTTCTTCACGCAACTCAGCGGGTAGCTGCATGCGACGCCAGCGATTACGCAGAGCAATGGCGACCGAGCGTTTAGCATCTTGCTGGCCAATAATATGTTGATCCAGCTCGTGGACAATTTCACGTGGGGTCATATGGCTCATGCGTTTTCTCCGGTTGAGTTGTTTGCAGACTCCGATGCCGTTAATGCGGGAGTTGCACTCAAGCTTTCAATGGTTAAATTGTTGTTAGTGAAAACGCAGATGTCGCCCGCGATTTTTAAGCTTTTCTCAACAATTTCTTTGGCGCTTAGTTCGGTGTTTTCCAGCAAGGCGGTTGCTGCAGAAAGCGCATAGTTACCACCTGAGCCAACACCAATGAGATCATGTTCTGGCTGCAATACATCGCCATTACCGGTAATGATTAACGAAGCGGTATGATCGGCGACCGCTAAAATCGCTTCTAACTTGCGTAGAGCACGGTCTGAGCGCCATTCTTTGGCCAGCTCAACCGCTGCTCGTGTCAATTGCCCATTGTGTTTTTGCAATTGCGCTTCAAATTTTTCAAACAGTGTAAAGGCATCGGCGGTACTGCCAGCAAAACCGGCCAAAACGTCGCCGTTGTATAAACGTCGGACCTTACGTGCGTTCGCTTTCATTACTGTGTTGCCCAGCGAAACCTGACCGTCGCCACCAATCACTACATCATTACCACGGCGTACGGATACAATTGTTGTCATGACTTGTCACCCAAATTTAATGTCATTGAAGAATTGAATATGGGGATGAAGATGACACTTTCAAGGCATGGCAAACGAAGACATTGATCTGATACGACTAATAACAGGACTCATCACGAGAGTATTGCCAGAAATAGCCAAGGGCTGGATACTCCGTCTTTAATTACGAATTTATTTAAAAATAGGTAAACGTTCTCATGCAAATTGGCAAAAACAGCGTAGTGCAATTGCACTACACACTCAGTGACGATCAAGGCAACGAAATAGAAAGCACGCGCTTCGGCGAACCTATTGTGTACTTGCAGGGACATCGCAATATGATTCCTGGCTTCGAAGCCGCCGTTGAAGGCAAACAAGCCGGTGACCACGTCGACATTACCGTGACCCCGAAAGATGGCTACGGCGAACGTGTTGAAGGATCGGTACAACGTGTTCCGGTGAAACACTTACAAGGCGCCAAAGTGTGGAAAAAAGGCATGGTTGCAGGGGTACAGACCGAGCATGGCGAGCGCCAAGTCACTATTGTTAAGGTGGGTCGTTTTATGGCTGACGTGGATACTAACCATCCGTTTGCTGGCAAAACCTTACAGTTCAGCGTCGATGTCATTGCTGTGCGCGCAGCAACGACGGACGAACTCAGTCATGGTCACGCTCATGGCGTTGGCGGTCATCAGCATTAGGGCGCTTTTGAACGATAAACGGATGCCTAAGAATTAATGGGGTTGTAACAGTAGTATTTTAAAACTTCATCCGCTATGCTCGAAAAATCCAACTATTACGACCTCATAAGGAGACGTGAGATGAAAATACGTTATATGTTTACTGTTGCAGCCATGACATTGCTGGCTGCCTGTTCGTCCAAAGAACCTGTTCAAGAAGTGGCTGAGTGTGTCTTTGCTGATGGTAGTAATCAGCCAGCACCAGCATGGGTTTGTGGTGCTCCTGTAGAAGGCGCTGATTTAACCGCCGTTGGTTATGCTGATAAATCTGCTGCTGGTCCAAATTTCATGAAACAAATGGCCGCTACCGCTGCGCGCGTTGAACTAGCGCAAACCATGAAAGTTGAAATGCAAAACATGATCAAGCAATACGCTGAAACCACGGGTGTAGGTGACGATGAAACTGTCGATCGCGTTAACTCGTCGACCACCAAGCAAATCACTAAAGAAGAGTTGGTTGGTTCACGCATCTTCCGTCAAATGATGACGCCTAGTGGTGGCATGGTCGTAGTGGTTGGTCTTGATGCCGACACGGTGAACAAAATATCTGAGCAAGCGCTAAAAACATCAATGAATAATGAAAAAGCGTTATGGCAAAAATTTCAATCGAAAAAATCTTTCGACGAAATGGCTGAAGAAATTGCCAAGATGCGTGAGCAGTAAGAATTACACGTGCTGTTAAGTTGAGAGGTAACTTATCTCAATCGATATAAAAAAACCGACCTCAGTGTCGGTTTTTTTATATGGCATTCTAACTAGCTTCAAATAAGGGCGTCGTTATGATTTCAAAATTTCTAAAATCTACCGTAATAATTGGCGTACCCTGCTTAGGCAGTTTGGTTTTTGGCGGGTCAGCATTGGCGACGCCCTCTTCCGATGAATTTTTGCAGTGGCAAGCAAATACTCAGCAAGAATTTCAGTCGTATTTGGACGAAAATGATCGTGCATTTCTGAGTTTTCTAAAGCAACGTTGGGAAGAAGTAGATACTTCTGATGGCGATATTGCCGACGATACCCCAAAGCCTGTCGAAATCCCGGTCGCACCTCCAGCGCCGCTAGCACCAGAACCCAAAACTCCTGACCACAACGCACCCAAACCCGCCCCAGAACCGATTGTCGAACGCGTCATACCAACACCGGCATTGCCTGATGTGCCGACGACTGAAAATGAACCGGTAACTAAGCCTTCGAACCAACCGCCGATATTGCCGCCCGTAGGTATGTCGACTGCCATTCAGTTTTTTGGATATCGCATCAATTTGCCCTACACCCGAGCAATGGCTGCATCGTTTGTCCAACGCCCAACACCGGAGACCATTGCCGAGCGCTGGGAAGCATTAGCGCGCAGTGATTATTCCGACACGGTCAAACGACTTGAGCAATGGCAAAACAGTTTAAAATTAAGCGATTGGGCCAGTGCACGTTTAATCAGCCAATACGCAGAACAGGTCGCGCCAGACACCCGCAGCCAAACCTTGCTGGCGTGGTTTTTGATGGTAAAACTGGGATACGACGCGCGCTTGGCCTACAACAATCAGCTGTGGTTATTACTGCCCGCCGATGATGAGGTATTTAATGTAAATTATTTCACGTTATCAGGTCAGCGTTATTACTCCTTACCCATTGGCAACAACGCCATGGTATCGGGCAAGATATTTACCTATGGCAAACAACACGAACAAGCAAAGAACCCCATTCGTTTCCGCTCAGCCGATGCCTTTATTGCCACTGGAGATATGAGCGAAAAATCTCTTAAGTTCACCTTAAACAATCAAGTTCAAGTCATTAATATTCGCTATCCGGCACAGCAAATCGCTTATTTAGCGAGCATGCCGCAATTGAACTTGCCACGCTACCCTCTCACCGAGATGCCCGCAGAAACACGCCAAGAATTACTGCAACAACTGCGGCCCTTATTAAGCGGTTTGTCGGAGGAAGCGGCTGTAAATGTGTTGCTCAACTTTGTGCAAACGGCTTTTCAGTACGAAACCGATGAACAACAATTTAATGAAGAGAATTATTTATTTCCGCTCGAAACCCTGCATTATGCGGCGTCTGATTGCGAAGACCGTGCGGCCTTATTTAGTCAGTTGGTGCACGAGTTACTAGGCCTGCCAGTGGTATTATTGAATTACCCTGGGCACGTGGCTGCGGCAGTGGCTTTTAGCAAGCCAGTCAACGGTGATCAGTGGACATCAAATAATCGTACTTACACCGTCACAGATCCTACCTACATTAATGCTCGAGTGGGAATGACCATGCCGCAATTTAGTAAAGTAACACCAAAGGTTGTGCGTATTTTTTAATTAGCTTTTTGAGGATTATTGAATGTCATTGATCGTTGCCACCGTACCTGTCACACCGTTCCAGCAAAACTGCACCATTTTGATGTGTAAAAAAACGCACAAGGCCGCCATTGTTGATCCCGGCGGCGACTTGCCTCTTATTCACGCCAAATTAAAAGAATTAGGCGCTGTGCCCGAAAAAATCTTGCTGACGCACGCACACATTGACCACGCTGGCGGCACTGCCGTATTGGCACGCGAATTGTCGTTACCGATTATTGGACCACAAAAGGAAGACGACTTTTGGATTCAGGGGCTGCCACAGCAAGCAAAGATGTTTGGTTTTCCACAAGTTGATTCCTTCGAACCAGATCAGTGGCTCAATGACAAAGACACCGTCACTGTAGGTGAGGTCACATTAAATGTGATTCATACCCCCGGACATACGCCCGGACATGTGGTGTTTTATCAGCCAGAGCAACAGCTGGCATTGGTAGGAGACGTGATTTTTAGCGGTTCGATTGGACGTACTGATTTTCCCAAAGGGGATCACGCGACCCTAGTGGCTTCGATTAGAGAAAAGTTGTTTCCGCTGGGTGATGATATCGAATTTATCTGCGGCCACGGTCCAAATTCGACCTTTGGCCGCGAACGTCAAACTAACCCTTTTGTGGCTGATCACCGCGGTTAAGATGATTTAGCCAAATACGTTAGCGCTTGCGGGCATTTAGCTCGGATGTTTGCAGCGCTGACAATTGCAACACACGATCACGACTTTCCTGTAACGCTAAGTTCATTTGTTCGTCGTACATCTCTAACCACGTGCGCGAACCAGGCATCATTTTAGACAGGTCGCGCATACCTTGTTTTAAGGCACTCAAGTGGGTCTGATAACTTTGTTCCTGCTCCAGTAAAATCACCTTAAAAGCCGTTGCATTGCTGGTGTCTAAAATCTTTTTCTGCTGATCTAACACTTCTCGATACAATTGCACTTCTTGCTTTAATTGTGCAAGTTCGCCACGCATTGCTTCCACATCATTGGCTTCTGCGTAAACAACGTCTTTTCCAAAAAATTTCAACGCACCCATAGTCGATGCCACTGAGACGGCGATCACCGCCACAATCAACAACGCAATCACTACTTTACGGTTGAGTTTCACCATCCGCTCTATTAACGACAGTCGCTGCTGTTCACTTAACTCGTGCTCTTCTTCAGCCATGACCTACTCTCTGCTATTTGTCCATTTATCTATATTCATGACTATAAGCATAGCAGGCATAAAAAAACCCGCACGAGGCGGGTTTTTTAAGCAGTCTATTAGTGTTTGGCTTACTTCTTGCCAAAACCACCAAAACGCTTTTGGAACTTGTCGATACGACCACCGGTGTCGACTGTCTTCTGCTTACCAGTATAGAAAGGGTGGCAAGCTGAACAGACGTCTAGGTACATAGTACCTGGTCTAGTCGATTGGGTTTTAACTACGTTACCGCAAGAACAAGTTGCTTCTAGAGCAGCATATTCTGGATGAATTCCGTTTTTCATAAATCACCTCGTGTTTTACGCCGCCACTGATCGAGGTTTGTCTCTCGGACAAACCAATACGATAAGCACCGCGCCACTGGCCAATGGTTTACCACTGCAATTTGGTCTTGCAAGGGCAATAAGGACGCGCATAATACCAGAGCCAATCCTTTCAGCAAGTTTTTTCATGTCAATTGATGCAGTACCACCGTTAAAAAGCGCGCAGTTAGGCTCAGATTCGCATTCTGACCTCAACTCTAACGAAGGCAGTAATGACACTAATAGTGATGAACCAGCTCTGGAGTTTGTCGTCGAGTTAGCCTTGCCAGTGCCTTTGCTTCGAACCTTCGATTACTTGCCCGTCGCGGGTGAGTCTCGCAGTATTTACCATCCAGGTCAGCGTGTGCGTGTGGATTTTGGCCGTCAATTGCTCACCGGCATTGTTATCAATACCCGAAGCGACACCGAAGTACCGCATAACAAGTTGAAGCCTCTATTAGCGCGGCTGGATGATAAACCATTACTTGAGCCAGAGGATCTTGCCTTGGCACGCTGGATGGCGGATTACTACCATCATAGCCTTGGCGAAGTGCTCGAACATTGGTTACCGACTATGTTGCGACGCGGCTGCTCGTTAAGCGAAGCCGAAGAACGTAGCTGGGGTCGCACCGCGATCAAACCAAGCGATGACGAATCAGCCAATGAAGCCCAAGTGAAAGGTGAAAAGCTGCGTGGCGAGCGTCAGCAGGCGCTCTGGCAACGATTTTGTGAACAACCCGAAATTGCTCACCGCACGCTTACGCAGGCCGGATTTACTTTAGCTCAGTGCCGCAAGCTTGAAGCACTGGGATACATCACCGAACAGCAAAGCGTGCCTTTGCCTGCGGTGACCACAACGCCAAAACCCGACCTTCCGCTCAATCCTCAGCAACAGGCTGCGCTCACCGCGTTAAGTGCCGAGTTGGGGAGCTTTCGCGCCTGTTTGTTGGAAGGGGTGACAGGATCGGGCAAGACCGAAGTCTATCTGCAACTGCTCAATCAAGTTCTTGAGCGCGGTCAGCAAGCCTTAGTGCTGGTGCCAGAAATTGGCTTAACACCGCAAACGGTGCAGCGCTTTCAAGAACGATTTAATGTGCCTGTGGCCTTGTTACACAGCGGCTTAAATGATCGCGAACGACTTCAGGCGTGGCGCTCAGCGCGCGAAGGAAAAGCTCGAATTTTAATTGGCACACGCTCTGCGGTATTTACTCCTTTACCGGATTTAGGCCTGATTATTTTAGACGAAGAGCATGATGGTTCGTTTAAACAACAGGATGGCTTGCGCTATTCAGCGCGTGACTTTGCCTTACTGCGTGCACGTCGAGCCAATATTCCAGTGGTGCTCGGCTCGGCAACGCCGGCCTTGGAGACATTGCAAAATGCGTTGAAAGGGCGTTATTTGCATCTTAAATTGTCGCAACGCGCCGGCAATGCCAAGCCTCCGAAAATGAAGCTGCACAGTATTTTGCATCAAAAACTCATCGGTGGTCTGGCCGAACCTGTGCTTAATGCAATGCATCAACATTTGCACAACAATAAGCAGGTGTTGGTGTTTATTAATCGACGTGGTTTTGCGCCATTACTGGCGTGCCGCCAATGTGGTTGGATGGCAGAATGTCGACACTGCGATGCACGCATGACATTGCATCAGTACCCACCGCATTTGCACTGTCACCACTGCGATGCGCAACAAGCCATTCCAAAGCAGTGCCCACAGTGCAATAGCCCCGAGATTGAAGGCTTAGGGCAAGGCACCGAGCGCTTGGAAGACGAGCTGGCCGTGTTATTTCCGACGACGCCGGTGCGCCGCGTCGACCGCGATACCGTGCGCACCAAAAGCGCCTTTGATGATTTGTTCAATGAAATTCACAACGGCGGTTCGTGTATTTTGGTGGGCACGCAAATGCTGGCCAAAGGACATCATTTCCCAGACGTCACCTTAGTTGTCATTGTCGATAGCGACGCGGGATTATTCAGTGCCGATTTTCGTGGCATGGAACACTCAGCGCAATTAATTCAACAAGTATCAGGGCGCGCTGGGCGCGCGAATAACCCTGGGGAAGTATGGATTCAAACTTTGTATGCCGATCACCCGCAATTAAATTTGCTGATTGATAATGGCTATCATGCCTTGGCATTATCGATGTTAGAGCAACGCTTAGAGCAGCATTTGCCGCCCTACAGTCACATGGCTATTTTACGCAGTGAATGCGAAGACAAAGCGATAGCGCAGCAGTTTTTACAACAAGCCCGTCAACTGACGCAACACTGGTTACAGCATTATTCAAACAGCCAAGCGCCCGTGTCATTAATGGGGCCATTTCCAGCAATCATGGAACGTCGTAATGGTCGCTTTCGATTTCAGCTACAACTTTTTTGCCCCCAACGCCAAGCCTTACATCAAACCTTAGACGGTTTACTTCAGCAATTACATGGCCTCAAAGGCTTTGGCAAAGTACGCTGGCATTTGGACGTTGACCCTCTGGATACTCTGTAAATACATGAGCTTCTTCATTTGACCTCTGTGAATATTCTGGCATGCTGTTGGCCATACTTAAGTTATCCATTATTCCAATTAAGGAGACACTCTCATGAGCGACACTGTTGTTGATCAAACCCAAGTTGAGCAAAACAAAGCTGCTGAAACCAACGAATGGGATGATCTGTCTTTCCTTGACGAGATGGAGTTAGGGGCGGTTGATCCTGAATCTTACCAAGAACAGGAAGACGACGGCTGCGAAGGCGGTGCCTGTAAGATTTAATCACTAATATTTAAAGCTTATCGTCTCCAAATATCCTGACCGTTGGCTGAACATCGGTAAAAAACCATGCAGCCAACGCGCATTACTTTCTATCCTGTTCATCATACCGATAAACACTTCATCTAATAGATGACTCCCTCCTTCATCTTGTTAGTGGGAACATCGTATTTGCGTTATGATCACGTGAATTTTTTCG
>JARGOI010000393.1 GCA_029212275.1 Thalassolituus sp. | reverse complement strand
CGGGTATCACCGGGATAATAATAGGGAGTCGTTTTTAATTGAATTCCAGAATATGACAGGCGTAACCCCTGACTGGTTAAATGGACCGCTGTAATTTTGTAGATAAATGGAAGCTCTTCAACCCCAAGATAGAATGAAGTTGATGCTGTCAGTGCTTGAACCCATAACAAAAACTCCAACCCATCAGCCTGCTTAATTTTTGCATTTTCGGTGCCTGTTTGTTCAACCCTTAAGTAATGCCAAGGTGGCAATTCGAGTAAAATTTGTTCTACGGCCACCTCACCATTTGTTACCAATGCTCGTCCATTTTCATCAAAGACAACACACACACTGCCAGCGTTACTTATTTCTGTTCCTTCGACTTCATCGTTAAAAACAGATACAAATTGGGCCGTGACCGCTACCGAATCGATACATTCGGTCGTACTGTCGAACTCTTGTTCGGTTATGGTTAATGTACGATCACCAAACTGAATTTCATCGGGTAGTAGCAATAAATCTGGTGCAACCAATGTCACTGCTTCATTAGTTAACTGTGTATTTTCTATCGCAAGAGTAACTTCTTGCTCATCGATTAAAGCCTGCTGAAGAAATTCAACAACTGTCGGATCAGACAAAGCAACAACTAGGGTTTGATTTACATTACCGGTAGAGTTAGTAACTGCAGAGCCGGGGTAAAGATATTGGCCTAGTTCAATGCGATCAATGACTTCATCATTTTCATTTTGTAGCGATTTAGTCAAATTGATGCTTAATAGTTGATCTGTGCATGACGCTCCACAATTGCCATTTAAACCAACCCCCAAACGCAGCAATGGAAATGCACTATTGAGAAGGCTGGCTGGGTTGGCGCTGGCTTGGCATGCATTGTCTATTGGCTGAGGTAAGTCTGAATAAAGAATTGTTTCATCAGCATGAGCAATTGATATGATACAAAGTGAATCGGGTTCAAGGAGCCCCGCGTTGGTAATAGGAATATCGTCATATATATTGACGGTTAAGGGTGTTGAGCTTGTTATACTCTGACTATCAGAAGATGATTCAAGATCGGTTATTTCAAAGGTAATTTGTTCTGGCACTTCTGTTTGTTTATCGATGATAAGATCAATCGTTAAATCTGCTATTCGTTGATCAGAACTAAACTCCACTTCGAGCGCTTCACCTAAATAGTCCTCATTGCGGGCAGTACTTACGTCCGAAACAACCACACCTACGGATAACGCTTCTGGTACTTCCCCAAACGTGTAGCCGCCTCGCACCACCTGCAAATGTAACTTACCATCCACTTCTCTCGCATCTGTACCACGAAGGGTATAGCTGATTTGATTCGGTGAAAGCCACTGACAGGCTATTTCGCAGATTAAAACAGGACGATTGGAAAATTGTATCTCAGGTAAGTTGGGGATTTGCTCCGCTATAACCATTCGTTCATATAGCCATACAGGATCAACACCAGTAAAAAACCCGCCTACTTTATCGACTAAGCCTGACTCAAGCTGCCCTATCAGGCCTTTATATGCGTCTCCTAGACCGAGCTGCTCTCCTTTCAACTCAAGTATGAACGCCGAAAAAAGTAGCAACTGCAGCGAAGGGTCACCTAATTCAGCATCATCGTTTATGTTATTCATGCGGAGACCACCCGGATCTATATCCGGTGAGAGCCCCAACTGCCCCATCATATTTTGTTCGGATTCTTGCAACTGCACAGCAGAAAACCCATCTGCAAACTGACCGAGTACGCGTGCAGCAATAAGATCGGTAAAAACATTGATATTCTGGGGGGCGCCATCGGGAAAGGTAACTGCTCGTAGTGGCTGCTCGAGAGTCACTGGCTCACCGGTCAATTCGTTGGTAAAGGTTCCGGTAGCTTCAAGAACGACTGGCTGGCCTTGCAAAACCTCAATCTGATACTCTGATCCATTGACCTGCGGTTGATAAGAAATTTTATTCCCATCTGGACCTATGCCATAGGCATTCATATTAAGATCTACAAAAGGCCCCTTCTCGACAATCCCTGTGATCGTTACCTTTGGCAGCTCTGGCGTTTCTTCCGTTTCTTCACTAGTTTCTGTGTTTTCATCTTTGTTATCATTATTACTGCTATCACCGGAAGATCCTCCACCAGAACACGCTGATAGTGAAATAACGATCAATATCCACAGTATGAAGGGTATGTGCAATAAGCGAGTTTTTTTGAAAAAGATGATTTGCATGTTCCATTGCCTTTCAAGAAGGGTTCAGATTCGATAACTCACATTAACTAAACGTGGCTATCGTGAATTTCTTAAACATTGAATCTATATATGCACTATTGTTTTGGAAACTACCAAGCATTGCTATAGCAAATAAGTACCAGTACTTTAGTGTGGTATCGAATAAGTAAGGGGATGAGGTATACGCATGGACATAGTTATTGTAGATGACCATCAACTATTTTTAGATGGTTTATCTGGATTGATTAAACAGAGCTTTGCTAGTGCTACAGTAACAACGGCCATTAATGCAAGCCAAGCCCTCTCTATCATCCAAGGCCTTAAATCATTTCCTGATATTATTTTGTTAGACCTTAATCTACCTGGAATTAGTGGTTTAACTTTAGCAAGACAATTACAACAATCTTCGATTTGGAGTCCCATCATTATCATTTCTGCATCCGAATCAATGATGGATGCCAAAATTGCTTTAGAGCACGGTACCTCAGGTTATTTGCCAAAATCGACAAACTCAGAAACGCTTTGTTTAGCGATTAACAAAGTACTAGGAGGCGAGATCTACTTACCTGACGGTTGGTCTGAACTATTGTCCCAGAGCTGTAAATCCAATAATTCTACAGATACAACACTAACACCTAGACAATATGAAATTTTACATCTTATGTCCCAAGGTTTATCTAATAAGGTTATCGCCCAACACCTTAAAGTCTCTGAAAA
>JARGOI010000392.1 GCA_029212275.1 Thalassolituus sp. | reverse complement strand
TTATATGCACTGGTTCGTGAATTCTTATCTAACAAATCACGTCAGCAGGATGAGGAGAAAATAATTGTTTCTTCTTGAAATATGTGTACCCGTATACTGCTTTCTAACGACTAAGTTTTCGCTATGAGAAAATCGGACAGGCTTTTTAAAAAAACTAATATCCTGAGCGCTCATCAGCCCATCACAGCAAAGTGGCTGGCAGAAAAGCTACTGGTTAATTTGTTGGGTTACGCTCTGCGAGCTAACCCAACCTACGGTGCTTCGTATGCTGATAAATAACAATAAAATTTCAATATAACAGTAGGCTGGGTTAGCACGAAGTGCGTAACCCAAGAGCAACACCATCGGAGATTTAAGAGCTTTAGAATCAGCCAAAGTTTTTCATTAATTAACGTAAATCAATGTTGTGTTGGATAAAAACGAGTGAGTTTAATCTGTATATTGGTTTGAATTGTTGGGTTATGCTCTTCGAGCTAACCCAACCTACGATGCTTCGTTTTCTGATAAATAACAATAAAATTTCAATATAACAGTAGGCTGGGTTAGCACGAAGTGCGTAACCCAGGAGTAAGGACTATAGGAAAATTTAAAGCTTTAGAAACAGCTAGAATTCTCATTTATTAACGTGCACGCGTGTTGTGTTGAATTGAATACGAGTGAATTAAATCTTTATATTGAGTCAAATTGTTGGGTTACGCTCTTCGAGCTAACCCTACAACACTCTGCATTCTTTAACTTGGTTTTACACTCTCAGTGACAAGCTGATCGGGTAGTGGTCAGAGGAATGAATATCTGTATGAACTTTTACCTTAACCACTTCCAAGCCACGACAATAAATGTGATCAAGATGCTGCAGTAAATGGCTGAATTTTGGTCGTCGCAGTAATTCGACTTCTTCTAATGAAAACGATCTTGCCAGCTCTTTAAAATAGCTTAATCTTTTTGTATTCCATGTATTAAAGTCTCCGGCGAATATTATTGGGCCATTATGACGTTCAAAAATATGAAGAACCTGATCAAGATGTGCTTTGAATTTATCAAATGATACAAAGTTGATGATGTGGAAATTGACGACCATCAATGTTTTCTCGATCACAGACTGTCTATCAACCGGCATTATATACTCAGTTGCCAGCAACATTTTTTTCGTTTTTGTAATGGGTTCACCATGGCTAGATACTGAGAAATAGTGTTCGCTTGCTGCAACCGTTGAACCCGTTTTAACACCGGTTTCAATATTGGTTCTTACGTTTTTGAAACTACTTGCCATGATCCACTGGTGCTGTTGGGACCGATTAAAAAGGATGTCAAAGGGTGAGTTTAAAATGGCTTCCTGTAAAAGTATTAAATCTTTATCGCTGATAAGCGAGACAAAGTCTCTCTCCCAGTCTTTTTTCTTGCACTTGAATACATTCCACAGCAACACGTTGATGTTTGGCCCCATTACTTCCTTCGAAGCGCTACCCATTATTTTTAGCGATTCAACTGCACAGTAGCGACTTTTAATCATGTAACTTGGGCCTTAATGTTGTTTTTTGAAGGCAAGTATAATCAAACATAAATTACGCTCAGCGAGGCTTTTTAATGCCATAAGTCGCTTTAGACCTTGCCTTCGCTTTGGCTTTCTGACGTTGTTTACTCAAATTATGACCATGATTTACGTTATCAGTTTTGTCATCAAAATTTGGTTCAAATCCCTCTAGCCACTGGGTTGGTAACACACGACTGATTAAAGTTTCAATATCTGCTAATAAGTACTCTTCGTTACGGGCAACAAAGCTAATGGCCTTGCCTGTGTTACCTGCTCGCCCCGTTCTACCTATGCGATGTACGTAGTCTTCGGCATTAAAGGGCAGTTCGTAGTTGACTACCCAAGGCAGTTCTAATATGTCGATGCCACGGGCAGCCACGTCGGTGGCAATGAGAGCACGTATTTGACCCGTTTTAAAATCTTCCAAGGCGCGAGCACGTGCTCCCTGACTTTTATCGCCATGAAGGCTATCGCACTTTATACCGTCTTTTTTTAGTTCAGTGGCTAAATCATCGGCTTCTTTTTTAGAACGAACAAACACGAGCACTTGTTGCCAATTACCCGAGCCAATCAACCATGCAAGCGCAGCACGTTTTTTGTTGTTGTCCATGTTGTAAACAATTTGTTCAATGGTATCTACTGTGGCGTTAGCAACTGCAACTTCAATTTCTTTTGGTTTGTTAAGCATTCTGTAGGCGAGATCTTTCACTGATTTTGGAAAGGTGGCCGAGAAAAATAGGGTTTGACGATCGTTAGGAAGCTGCTTGAGCAAGCGAACCAGTTCATTTTTAAAACCGAGATCGAGCATTCGATCAGCTTCATCTAAAATTAGCCAGCGCACAGCACTTAATTCTAATGCTTGCTGATTAAGCAGATCTAATAATCGCCCTGGGGTGGCAACTAAAATATCAACACCACTGATTAAGGCTTCGGTTTGTGGTTTCTGGCTGACGCCACCATAAACTGCCAAGGTACAGATTTCTGTATTGACGGCATAGTCTTGGATACTTTTGGCGACTTGATCAGCCAGTTCGCGAGTTGGCGTTAGAATCAATGCGGAAGGCCGCTTGCTTTGCGCGCGCGGGGTTTCTAGCAGCTTTGTTAGTAATGGTAATGCGAAGGCTGCGGTTTTCCCTGTACCGGTTTGTGCTCCCGCCAAGATATCTTTACCGGCAAGAATAACTGGGATAGCTTGCGCCTGAATCGGTGTGGGCGTTGCGTAACCAAGCCCATTTAAGGCCGTTAATACTGGGTTGGCGAGCTGTAACTCTGCAAAACTGGACATGGTGTTGATCTACATAAGTACAAAGATACTGATTATATCACTATAATGAGCCTAAGTTTTTGACCATAATCCGTTCGGCAGGCTGACTTAATTTTATTAAAAATTATTATTCTTTAGGGTT